>CANRHE010000082.1 GCA_947630335.1 uncultured Sphingobacterium sp. | reverse complement strand
TGGGGTCCCTATTTGGGACAAAACTTATTGCGTGTAAATATATCCAATATAGAAAAGCCTAGCCCAAAATCATTTCCAGTGGAAGCTAAAATATCTGGACAGTATATTAATTCTATACTCGCCACATCTGATGCTATACGTAAAGGATTTGACGAGGCCTTATTAGTCGATCAAGAAGGTTATGTGGCACAGGCATCTAGCGAAAATCTTTTTATAGAAAAGGACGGCCGAATCTATACTCCGCCTTTAACCAATATCTTTCCTGGAATAACCCGCAAAACGGTAATAGACATATGCAAACAGCTGGGATTCGAACTCATAGAAAAAAAACTAACAATAGAAGAAATTTATAATGCTGATAGCGCTTTCTTATCTGGTACCGCAGCCGAGATCATCGGGATAAAACAAGTAGACACTGTCGTCTACAAGCAACAGTGGGAAAACACTATAGGATCATCAATACAAAAGAAATACAAAAACTTAGTTTTAGAACAAGAAAATTATGAAGTCATCATCTGATAACGAAAAGGGATTAAATAAGTACAGCCGCATCTTTACACAAGATGAAACGCAACCTGCAGCGAAAGCGATGTTATATGGTATCGGACTAACTGATGCCGATATGGACAAAGCGCAGGTAGGAATTGCAAGTATGGGTTATGATGGAAATACTTGTAATATGCACCTGAATGATTTGGCACAAGTCGTCAAAAAAGGTACA
Organism: uncultured Sphingobacterium sp.; assembly: GCA_947630335.1. Taxonomy (GTDB): domain Bacteria; phylum Bacteroidota; class Bacteroidia; order Sphingobacteriales; family Sphingobacteriaceae; genus Sphingobacterium. The sequence goes on along the minus strand of CANRHE010000082.1, from coordinate 10,358 downwards.
TGGGCGAATGGTTTAGTAGGCCTTACTTTCGGAACTATCGGAGTCAGTGATGGGATGAGTAATGGTACAGATGGCATGCGTTACTCCTTAGTGTCGCGTGATGTCATAGCAGACAGCATTGAAACTATCTGCGGTGGCCAGTATTATGACGGTGTAATTGCTATCCCAGGATGTGATAAAAATATGCCAGGAGCAGTGATGGCCATGGCACGACTAAATCGCCCTGCTATAATGGTATATGGTGGAACAATAGCTCCAGGACATTATAAAGGAGAAGAGTTAAATATCGTGTCTGCATTTGAAGCTCTAGGACAGAAAATCTGTGGAAACATATCGGACGAAGATTTCGAAGGTGTCATTAAGCATACATGTCCAGGCCCAGGGGCTTGTGGAGGAATGTATACTGCAAATACTATGGCGTCGGCTATTGAAGCTTTAGGGATGAGTTTACCTTACTCTTCTTCACACCCAGCAATATCAAAAGAAAAAGAACAAGAATGTTTGGACGCAGGTAAGTATATCCGTATTCTATTAGAAAAAGATATCAAACCTTCGGATATCATGACACGTAAGGCGTTTGAAAATGCTTTGCGATTAATCATTATTTTAGGAGGTAGTACGAATGCGGTATTGCACTTCATAGCTATTGGAAAATCAATTGGGGTAGATATCACACAGGATGATTTCCAACGTATGTCAGATCAAACGCCGGTGTTAGCGGATTTCAAACCTTCTGGTAAGTACTTGATGCAAGATCTACAACAATATGGCGGTACTCCTGCTGTTATGCGCTATTTATTAGATAATGGAATGCTTCACGGTGATTGTATGACCGTTACAGGCAAAACTATTGCGGAGAATCTAGCTGATGTAAAATCTATTATAGATTATAATCAACCTATTATAAAACCATTAGCTGAGCCTATCAAAGCGACTGGACACTTGCAGATATTATATGGTAATCTTGCAGAAAAAGGTTCTGTAGCCAAAATATCTGGTAAAGAAGGAGAGCGTTTCGTAGGACCAGCTCGGGTATTCGATGGTGAGCAAGATCTAGTAGCAGGTATTGCATCGGGACGTATTAAAAAAGGTGACGTAGTAGTTATCAAAAACGAAGGTCCTGTAGGAGCTCCTGGCATGCCAGAGATGCTAAAGCCAACCTCATTAATTGTAGGTGCTGGCTTAGGTAATTCTGTAGCATTGATTACTGATGGACGCTTCTCTGGCGGAACACACGGCTTCGTAGTGGGACATATTACTCCCGAAGCTTATAAAGGTGGTCTGATAGGTCTAGTAGAGGACGATGATATCATAGAAATTGACGCTGTTAATAACAATATCAATTTGAAAGTATCGGAAGAAATCATCGCTGAACGCCGTTCTAAATGGACACAACCTCCCTTGAAAGTAACTAAAGGAGTACTTTATAAATATGCTAAAACTGTGGCTGATGCTTCAGAAGGTTGTGCAACGGACTTATAAATATAAAAAATAACGACATACTAATTCGATTAAAACGGAAAAGATGAGTACAATGGAATTAACGGAAAAAGAGCCTATCCAAACTATTACTCCTGGTACAGAGATCTCGGGATCTCAAGCGGTATTGGAGGCTTTGATTCACGAAGGGGTACATACTGTTTTTGGTTACCCAGGAGGCGCCATCATGCCTATTTATGACGCTTTATATGACTACAACGATAAAATTAAGCATATTCTAGTCCGTCATGAACAAGGTGGTATTCATGCTGCTCAAGGGTTTGCACGTACATCTGGCAAAGTAGGTGTTGCTTTTGCGACATCTGGCCCTGGAGCAACTAACTTAGTAACTGGCTTGGCAGATGCTATGATAGATAGTAATCCTATTGTCTGTATTACTGGACAAGTATTTGCTTCGTTGCTTGGAACAGATGCTTTTCAAGAAACGGATGTAATTAATATTACTAGTCCGATCACAAAATGGAATTATCAAGTTACAGATGCTAATGAAATTCCGGCCGTATTGGCCAAAGCATTCTATATCGCTCGTACTGGTCGTCCTGGTCCAGTATTGATTGATATCACCAAAAATGCACAGATACAATTATTTAATTATAAAGGCTACGAAGCATGTACACACGTACGTAGCTACCGCCCAGCTCCTATTGTTCGTAATGAATATATTGAACAAGCAGCAGAGATAATCAATGCAGCAAAAAAACCGTTTGTCCTTTTTGGGCAGGGTGTGATTCTAGGTAAAGCAGAACAAGAGTTCAAAGCATTTATAGAAAAAGGAGGATTCCCTTCTGCAACTACGGTAATGGGCTTATCGGCATTAGAAACCGATCATCATTTACACGTTGGTATGCTAGGAATGCATGGTAACTATGCTCCCAATGTAATGACCAATGAATGCGATGTCCTTATCGCTGTAGGTATGCGATTTGATGACCGTGTAACTGGTCGACTAGACAAGTATGCAAAACAAGCGAAGGTGATACACTTGGATATTGACCCCGCCGAAATTGATAAGAACGTAAAAACGACAGTACCTGTTTGGGGGGATTGTAAAGAAACATTACCGCTATTAACTCGTGCTATACAAGCTAATGACCACGCTGCTTGGTTACAACAATTCCGAGAATTAGAGAAAGAAGAAATCAAAGAAGTCATTCAAGATGAACTAAACCCTACAGGTGATATGATGACGATGGGTGAAGTCGTTCGGGTGCTGAATGAGCTATCTGGAGGAAATGCTATTGTAGTAACAGATGTTGGTCAACACCAAATGGTGGCTTGCCGTTATGCAAAGTTCAACCAATCCAAATCAAATGTTACTTCAGGAGGTCTAGGAACAATGGGCTTTGGATTGCCAGCGGCCATCGGTGCTTGGTACGGTGATCCTGAGCGCGATGTAGTAGCTATTATTGGTGATGGTGGTTTCCAAATGACACTACAAGAACTGGGGACAATCATGCAGTTTGGTGCTAAAGTGAAGATATTAATTCTTAACAATCAATTCTTAGGAATGGTACGTCAATGGCAGCAGCTCTTCAATGATAAACGTTATTCTTTTGTAAATATTACCAGTCCAGACTTCGTTGCACTTGCTAAATCTTATTACATCGATGGTCAAAAAATTTCGGAAAGAAAAGACTTGGAGACTGCTTTAAAAACGATGTTAGAACATGACGGTGCCTATCTTTTAGAAGTAATGGTCGGAAAAGAAAACAATGTATTCCCTATGGTTGCACAAGGTACATCAGTATCTGAAATTAGATTGAAATAAAATGGAAAAGCAAGAGTTTACCATTACCTTATATACAGAAAACTCAATCGGTATGATTGGGCGTATCTCCAATATATTTTCAAGACGAAAAATCAATATCGAGAGTCTAAATACTTCACCCTCTGAGGTGGAAGGTATACACCGTTTTACGATAGTAACAGCCGAAACAGAAGAGGTCATACGCAAGCTATGTCGCCAATTAGAGAAACTTGTAGATGTATTAAAAGCATATTACAATACGAATGACGAATTGATATGGCAAGAACAAGCTTTATATAAGGTACCTGCTGATGTTGTAGCGGAGAAGGTATATGTAGAACGTCTACTTAGACAATATGGAGCAAATGCAGTAGTAATTCGTAATGATTATATTGTGTTTGAAACTGCTGGACACCGCGAAGAAATTGATCGTTTAACAGAAGAGTTAACACCATATGGTCTGATCGAATTCGTTAGAGGAGCACGTATCGCTATCATAAAAGCGAGTGCAGGTTTCCACTCCAAACTAAAAAAATTCGAACAAAGAGAACCGTCTCCTGAAATTGTGGAAAACGAATTCTTAAGCGAACAAGACAAAGTATTTACAATGTAACTATGAAAGAGGTATTCAAATTTATAATTGATGCACGCAAGGCTTTCATTCAACTGATAGACGAATTATCGATTGAACAGTTAAATGAAATTCCGTCAGGATTTAACAACAACATTATTTGGAACTTTGGCCATATCGTCGTGACCACTCCTGTGCTTTGTTATGTAAGAACAGGTATTTGGCAAGACGCTTCTAGCATAGCTTTTTTATCAGCCTATGCCAAAGGAACAAAACCTACGTATTTTGTTTCTAAAGAAGAGGTAGAACAACTAAAGGAATTAGCTATTCTATCCATTGAAACTTTGGAGGCGGACTATAAAGCGGGTAAGCTCAATAATATCCAACCTTTTGATACTGCGACCTATGGAGCAGTATTAAATTGTATAGAGGATGTAATTATTACAACAGCGGGCCACGACAACATTCATTTGGGCTATGCGAGTGCACAAAAAAGAATAATCAACAATTAAGAACTAAAGAAAAGAATAAAACATCAAAACAATGGCAAATTATTTTAACACATTACCTCTTAGAGAGCAATTAAACCAATTAGGTCAAGCAGAATTTATGGACTCATCAGAATTTGCTGATGGTGTAAATGCTTTAAAAGGTAAAAAAATCGTAATCGTAGGTGCAGGTGCTCAAGGATTAAACCAAGGTTTGAACTTAAGAGATAGTGGTCTGGATGTATCTTATGCTTTACGTAAAGAAGCTATTGAACAAAAAAGAGATTCGTGGAAAAATGCTACAGATAATAATTTTGTAGTTGGTACATACGAAGAGTTAATACCTACTGCTGATTTGGTAATCAACCTTACTCCTGATAAGCAACATACTTCGGTAGTAAATGCTGTGATGCCATTAATGAAAGAAGGTTCTACACTTTCATACTCTCATGGATTTAACATTGTAGAAGAAGGTATGGAGATCCGTAAGGATATCACGGTTATCATGGTTGCACCAAAATGTCCTGGCTCTGAAGTACGCGCAGAATACTTACGTGGTTTCGGCGTACCTACATTAATTGCGGTTCACCCTGAGAATGACCCTCAAGGCAAAGGTTGGGCTGAAGCAAAGGCTTATTGTGTTGGTACTGGTGGTCACCACGCTGGTGTATTAAAATCTTCATTCGTAGCAGAGGTAAAATCTGACTTAATGGGTGAGCAAACAATCCTTTGTGGATTATTACAAACTGGTTCTATCTTATCATTTGACAAAATGGTAGAAAAAGGTATCGATCCAGGTTATGCTTCCAAATTAGTTCAATATGGTGTTGAGGTTATTACTGAGGCCTTGAAGCATGGTGGTGTATCAGGTATGATGGATCGTCTAAGTAATCCAGCTAAAGTTAAAGCTTTCGAATTATCAGAAGAGTTGAAAGATATTATGCGTCCATTATTTCAAAAGCACCAAGATGACATCATGTCTGGGGAGTTTTCGAAAACTATGATGGAAGACTGGGCTAACGGCGATGCTAACTTACTGAAGTGGAGAGCTGAAACTGGTGAAACTGCATTTGAAAAAACACCAGCTGGCGATGTTAAAATTGGAGAACAAGAGTATTTTGACAATTATGTTTTAATGGTTGCTTTCGTAAGAGCTGGCGTTGAATTAGCTTTCGAAACTATGGTTGAAGCGGGTATTAAACCAGAGTCGGCTTACTACGAGTCACTACACGAAACTCCACTTATTGCTAATACAATTGCACGTAAGAAATTATTCGAAATGAACCGTGTTATTTCTGATACTGCTGAGTATGGTTGTTATTTATTTGATCAAGCTTGTAAACCTTTGTTGAAAGATTTCATGAAAAACATCGATACGGATGTTGTTGGTAAGAACTTCAATGATGGTAAAGATGGTGCCGTAGATAATGTTAAGTTGGTACAAATCAATGAAATATTACGTAATCATGAAGTGGAAGTTGTAGGTCGCAAATTGCGTAAAGCTATGACTGCAATGAAAGCGATTAAAACAGTTTAATATTCGTAATTTTAGAGGATTAAAATAGGGCTAATGCTATCCGTATTAGCCCTAATCAATAAAGTTACACTGCATATTTAAAGAATAAAATGGGAAAAACATTAGTAGAAAAAATTTGGGATGCACATGTCGTCAAACGTGCAGAAGGATTTCCTGATATCTTATATATCGACACACACTTGATTCATGAAGTGACCTCTCCTCAGGCTTTTGACGGCTTACGTAAAAGAAATCTTCCTGTATTACGCCCAAACCAAACAGTGGCAACAGCAGATCACAACGTCCCTACATTAGATCAACACCTTCCTATTAAAGAAGAATTATCGCGTTACCAGGTAGATATGTTGTCCAAGAATACGAAAGAATTCGGAATTGAATTGTATGGATTAGGACACCCGTATCAAGGTATAGTACATGTTATAGGCCCAGAGCTAGGGATTACGTTACCAGGAAAAACAATGGTATGTGGCGATAGTCATACCTCTACCCATGGCGCATTTGGTGCTATAGCTTTTGGTATCGGTACGTCTCAAGTGGAGCAAGTGTTTGCTACGCAATGTATTTTGCAATCCAAACCAAAGATGATGAAAATCGAGGTTAATGGTGAATTACAAAAAGGTGTAGGTGCCAAAGATATTATCCTCTACGTTATCTCGAAAATTACAGCTGCTGGTGGAACAGGATATTTTGTAGAATTTGCAGGCTCTGCTATACGCTCTTTATCTATGGAAGGCCGCATGACGGTATGTAACATGAGTATTGAAATGGGCGCACGTGGCGGCTTAATAGCTCCAGATGATACTACCTATGAATATATAAAAGGACGCGAATTTGCTCCTAAAGGCGAAAAATGGGAAGAAGCATTAGCGTACTGGAAGACCCTATATTCGGATGACGATGCTGTATTTGATGCTGTATTGGCATATGATGCTGCTGATATTCAACCGATGATTACGTACGGTACAAACCCAGGTATGGGAATCGGCGTTTCAGAATCTATTCCTGCTACTTTAGCACAGCCAGAATCAGAACAACTGTCTTTTCAAAAGGCATTAGATTACATGGGTTTTAAGGATGGTGATGCGATCTTAAATAAGCCTGTGGATTATGTATTTATTGGATCTTGTACCAATTCTCGTATTGAAGACTTACGCGAAGTAGCTGCATTTGTTACTGGAAAGCAAAAAGCAGAAGGTGTAGAAGTATGGATTGTTCCAGGATCAAAACAAGTAGAAGCACAAGCTAAAGCAGAAGGTATTGACAAGGTATTTGAAGCTGCTGGCTTCCAATTAAGAGAGCCTGGCTGTTCTGCTTGTTTAGGTATGAATGAAGATAAAATTCCTGCAGGTAAATACTGTGTATCTACTTCAAATAGAAACTTCGAAGGTCGTCAAGGTCCTAATGCACGCACCATGCTGGTAAGTCCATTGACAGCAGCAGCTGCAGCAGTGACAGGGAAAGTAGTGGATGTTAGAGAATTGATATAATAGTAATATTTCTTTAAGATTATGTGTCAAATTTGTCAAACAGTAACAGTCACCCAAAATAAAATCATTGATCGCTCAGGACAAAACGCATCGACAATCTTTAACCAAAGAACTTTGAATAAAGATTACCGAACGCTACTATCTGCAATCAAACCAGGCTTACGGGTATTGGACATAGGATGTGGTACTGGAGCAATTAGTAAAGATATTGCCAAGTTAGTAGGCCCTCAGGGACATGTTATCGGTATTGACAATACAGCTTCCTTCATAACCGAAGGGAAGAAATTATTTTCGGACATCGCTAATTTAGAACTTATTCATGCAGATATACTTGAATACGATACGCTAGAAAAGTTTGACCTCATTGTTTCTGCTCGTACATTTCAATGGATATCAACTATTGATAAGGCTATTGATAAAGTAAAAGAATTACTAAAACCGCAAGGTCAGGTATCTATTTTGGACTATAACCATGAGATGATTAGTTGGACTCCAAAAGTACCGGCTGCCATGCAAAACTTTTACAACATGTTTTTGATGTGGCGCAAAGATGCGGGTATGAACAACCGCATCGGCTTCGATATGGTTGAAATACTAGAAGAACATGGCTTTACGCAGGTAGAAGTATTCAATGCTGATGAGCATTATGAAAGTACCCAACAGCACGATAAAGATAAAATAAAAGTCTGGTCGCAAGTAGCAGGTTCAAAGCAAATGGTTGAGGAGGATTATATCACTAACGAGGAGCGTTTACAAGCAATAAAAGAATACAATGACTGGGTTGACCATAATGCTGTAAGCATGACCATGAAACTGAGAGAAGTAAGAGCAATATTAAATTCATAAGTATACATTGAAATAAAAGATACATCATCAATGAAAAAATTTGAAAAATTAAATTCAACAGTAGTACCACTACCAATTGAAAACATAGATACAGATCAAATCATTCCTGCTCGTTTCTTAAAAGCCACTACACGCGATGGCTTTGGCGAAAATTTATTCCGTGATTGGAGATTCGACAGTAATAATGAGCCTAAAGCTGATTTTGTCATGAACGATCCAAAATACAAAGGCCAAATTTTAGTGGCTGGTAAAAACTTTGGATGTGGATCTTCACGCGAACATGCTGCTTGGGCGATTGAAGATTACGGGTTCAACGTGGTAATAAGTTCATTTTTTGCAGATATATTCAAAGGAAATGCACTTAATAATGGCGTATTACCTATTACGGTTTCAGAAGAATTTTTAGAAAAAATATTTGCTGAGGTATTTGCTGATGCAGAAGCAAAAATCACAGTTGATTTAGAAGCGCAAACTGTAACCATTGACGCTACAGGGGACTCTTTTGAGTTTGAAATCAACCCTTACAAAAAATCGTGCTTAATTAATGGTTATGATGACATTGACTTTATCTTAAGCCATAAAGAAGAAATTGAAAAATTTGAAGAAGAACGACCTTTTTCATTCTATAGATAAGTAACATATGACAGAACCAGTCGTCCATATCCGTAATTTAAACGTTCAATACTCCAAAAATGTGGTATTGAATGATCTATGTTGGTCTATTCACCATGGGCAAAATTATCTTTTGGGAGGAAAGTCTGGTTCTGGCAAAACAACTTTAGCAAAAGCAATAGCAGGATTACTCCCCACAAATCACGAAATTAAATTTCACTTTGACCCTTCATCGAATCTACCTGCTAAAGTCATTTATATATCCAATTGGTTCCAATTCACGAACCTAGAAGGTGACCGTAACTTTTATTATCAACAACGATACAATCACCATCAAGGACATGATACGCTAACCGTAAAAGCAGAATTACAGCATTTTGCTGAAAAGGAGAATTTAGATTTCAACATAATAGAAGAACGAATCAGAGATTTTGGATTTGAAGACCTTCTAAACTCTCAATTAATAGCATTATCAAGTGGTGAGCATAAAAAATTACAGCTGATTCGAGGTTTATGGCCACAACCTCAATTAATCATAATAGACGAACCTTATACTGGTCTAGACAAACACTCAAGGACAGTTTTAAACAATTGGTTAGATGAATTAGTTGTTAGTGGTTCGCAAATCATTCTTATTACGAATGACACACAATTACCTCAGTCGATCAATGGTTTTACTCAGATAATTGATGGAAAAATCAATGAAGTCAAAAGTCGTTCTGAAATACAAGTAGATAATAATCGTCAGAAAAGACAGTTACCAGATTTTTTAAAAAATGCTCCCTCAACATCTTATGATACAGTAGCTGAATTAAAGAATATCTTTATTCGTTACGGTGAAAAACAAGTGTTGAAAGATGTTACTTGGACGGTGAATGTAGGTGAAAAGTGGTTATTACAAGGTGCAAATGGTTCTGGAAAGTCTACTTTATTAAGTTTAATCAATGGGGATCACCCTCAGGCCTATGGCCATGATTTGTCTTTGTTTGGCAACAAGAGGGGTTCGGGTGAAAGTATCTGGGATATCAAACAAAAAATTGGAATAATATCACCCGAGATGCATTGGTATTTTGATCAAAAAGCGACGGTGTGGCACACAATAGCTTCTGGTTTTTACGATAGTATTGGCTGGTTTATCGATGTGAAATTCACCGAAAAACAACAAATAGAAGAATTAATGGAGTTTTTTGATCTTACAGCATACCGGGATCAATTGCTTCATACTTTACCTTTAGGCAAGCAACGCCTAGCAATGTTGGCAAGAACCATTATTAAGAATCCACCACTATTGGTACTTGATGAACCTTGTCAAGGTTTGGATATAGAACAGACCAAATATTTTAACGATGTAGTAGATGAATTGGCCGTACTTGGCAAAACATTAATCTACGTAGGACATTACGAAAGTCAATTGCCTTCCTGCATCGAACATAGAATAGTATTAGAGAAAGGCGAAGTAAAAGCCATTGAAAATATATTAGAAAGCGTTTAATTACAGTATGAAAAAAAATATTCTAATCATTCCTGGAGATGGAATTGGACAAGAAGTAACAACTTGGGGAAAACAAGT
>CANRHE010000081.1 GCA_947630335.1 uncultured Sphingobacterium sp. | reverse complement strand
TAATAAAGTTCCATTTTATTTAAAATAAGAGTATATTTGTTGCTCGAAAAATAAATTTATTTAGAAATGAGTAAAGCAATTATCAAGACAGAAAAAGGCGATATGACTGTAGATTTTTATGCAGCAGACGCTCCAAATACAGTAGCTAATTTTATTAAATTAGCTAAAGAAGGTTTTTACAATGGGGTTACATTTCACCGTGTTATTCCTGATTTTGTGGTACAAGCAGGTTGTCCTAATTCCAAAGAAGGCGCAACAGGAATGCCTGGTACAGGTGGACCTGGTTACAAAATTGATTGTGAATTAACGGGTGAAAATCAATTCCATGATCGCGGTGTATTATCAATGGCTCATGCAGGACGTAACACAGGTGGTTCTCAGTTTTTTATATGTCACAGCCGCAACAACACTGCTCATCTAGATCGTAATCATACCTGCTTTGGTAAAGTTGTTGAAAATGTAGATTTAGTAGATAATATTAGTCAAGGGGACCGCATTTTATCAATTGAAATAATAGAAGACTAAAACGTAATGAATTTAAGAGCATTAGTATCGGTAACTGGAAAACCAGGGTTATTTAGATTAATAGGACAAAACAAAGGTGGTTTTATATTAGAAACATTAGATAGTGCTAAAATAAAGTCCGTTGTTAACATTAACAACACCAAAATGGCTACTTTAGAAGATATCACTATTTATGGTGAAGAAGAAGAGATTCGTCTAATTGATGTTTTAGAAAAAATTAAAACTGACGCTACCCCAGTTCCTGATCCAAAATCAAACGCTGAAGAATTAAGAAATTTCTTCCGTGAAGTAGCTCCAGGACACGATGAGTCTAAAGTTTATACATCAGACATCAAAAAAATAATCTCTTGGTATAATATTATTAAAGAGTTTCCATTATTTGAAGAAGAAGCTCCTGCTCCTCTAGTATAAACTTTGGGATTAATCATAAAAAAGGTTTAGTATAATTACTAAACCTTTTTTATGTTAATATATTATTTACTCTGACAAAAGAGATTCGAGTGCTTGAGTCATCTGAGGTGCTGTATAATCTCTTCCTCCCTCCAATAGTACATCAATATTTCCGCGTTTATCTAATATTACAGTCGTCGGAATAGCTCCTTCCAAAAAACTAGATGGAATATTTGAATTGGGAATATAAATTGGAAGCGTAAACTTACGGCTATTCATAAATTGCTCAGCACCTTTCAGATCAGAATCAACATCAACCATCAAAAAAACAATATCTTTATTGTCTTTAAATTTATCATACAAGATTTGTATAGAAGGCATCTCTGCGATACAAGGCGGACACCATGTCGCCCAAAAATTGATAAAAACAACTTTACCTATTAAATCTTGTGTATTAATAATACTTTTATTGGCAGCTTGAAAAGATATATCAAAGCCCTTATGTACAAACTCTTGCGTAGGAGCAATTGCTGAAGATACTTCTCTATTCTCATCCTCATTATCTTGAGCCTGGGTCTGGCAGCCAAAACATAAAAAAATAAAGATAAAGACGAGAAAACTACAAAATAATCTGTATATCATAATTAATTTTAAAAATTATAAAACTTCGTTCTAAAATAAAGTACCATCCTTATTATAATATTTTCTACCCAAATGTTTAAAGGCTGCTTCAGTACATTCTCGACCTCTAGAAGTTCGCATAATATATCCTTCTTGTATCAAAAAAGGTTCATACACCTCCTCTATGGTTCCTTCGTCTTCGCCTACTGCAGTTGCAATTGTCTTTAAGCCAACTGGACCACCTTTGAATTTGTCAATAATAGTACTTAAGATTCGATTATCCATCTCATCCAAACCATTTTCATCGACATTCAGCGCATTCAGTGCATAGTTGGCTATTTCTTTATCAATATAACCATTACCTTTAATCTGTGCAAAGTCTCTTGTACGGCGTAATAGAGCATTAGCGATACGTGGGGTACCTCTACTACGTCTAGCAATTTCATATGCTCCTTCTTCACTGATTGCGGTATTCAATATAGCGGATGAGCGCTGAACAATTGAAGTAAGTAGCTTAGCATCGTAATATTGCAACCTAGCATTGATACCGAAACGTGCTCGTAAGGGCGCCGTCAATAGTCCAGAACGAGTAGTCGCACCTACTAAAGTAAATGAATTTAAGGAGATTTGCACGGACCTTGCATTAGGCCCAGTCTCCAACATGATATCAATTTTAAAATCCTCCATAGCCGAATACAAATACTCTTCGACAATTGGCGACAAACGATGAATCTCATCAATAAAAAGAATATCTCCCTCATCCAGATTAGTTAATAAACCAGCCAGATCTCCTGGTTTATCTAAAACGGGACCAGAAGTAATCTTAATGCCTACCCCCATTTCATTCGCTATAATATTTGATAAAGTCGTCTTACCTAATCCTGGAGGGCCGTGTAACAAGACGTGGTCTAATGCTTCGCCACGTTGCTTAGCAGCTTCAACAAAAATAGATAAGTTATCAAGTATCTTTGCTTGTCCTGTAAAATCATCAAAGGTCTGAGGCCGCAATACCCGCTCTATATCTCTATCTGTAGGATTAAGACGCTCAGGATTAGGATCTAGATTTTCATTCATTATCGATATGATTTAAAAAAACTGTCTATCTTCATTTGAATTACTCCAAAAAAAGCTTCGCGGAATATTTTAGTACTCATTTTGGACTCGCCCAAAGTACGATCCGTAAAAATTATAGGAACCTCTACTACTTTAAAACCAAACTGGATTGCTGTAAATTTCATTTCAATTTGAAATGCATAGCCTACAAACTTAATGCTATCTAAGTTTATCTTCTCTAATACCCTACGGTGGAAACAAACAAATCCAGCAGTAGCATCTTGAATAGGAATACGCGTAATAAAACGGACATATACAGAAGCAAAATATGACATTAACACTCTACTCATCGGCCAATTAACAACATTGACACCATTAACATAACGAGACCCCACGGCCATATCAGCTCCGTCTAAAATAGCTTGTCGTAACCGGACTAAATCTTCAGGATTATGACTAAAATCAGCATCCATCTCAAAAACATAGGTATAGTGTTGCCTTAAGGCCCATTTAAAACCATGAATATAAGCTGTACCAAGCCCCAGCTTACCCTTTCTCTCTTCAATAAATAACCTACCTTCATACTCATGGATCAATTGCTTTACAATATCAGCAGTCCCATCAGGAGAATTATCATCAACAATCAAAACATGAAAATCAATGGATAAAGAAAACACTTTACGAATAATGTTCTCAATATTCTCAATTTCATTAAAAGTCGGTATTATTACGACACTATCAATCACTACTCAATTATTAATAAAAAGAATAAACAAAAATAAATTTCACCAATCCTATACATGACTAAGATATTATTAATATAACAAATAATATTATTATAGGATGATTACTTAACACCTCGCATCAGTTTTTTAACCAATGGCGATAATAAAATCAGCACAACTCCAGCTATCAAAGCATACAATCCCAGTTGTTTGTAGCCCTCCGTATAGGTTAAGAGTTGATTACTCAATGTATCTCCTGCCCGAGCTTTTGCCATATTAGCGCCAATTAATCCAGCAACATATTGACCATAAGCACTAGCCAAAAACCACATTCCCATCATGATACCTTGTAAACGTGCTGGGGATAGCTTAGTCATAATGGATAAACCTATGGGTGACAGACAGAGTTCTCCGACAGTAATAACTAACAGGGCAAGTGTAAATATATCTAAAGAAGCGATACCTTCGTGTTCAAAAAAACGAGTACCAAAAAGAACATAATATCCTAAACCTAAAAAGATAAAACCTAAACCAAATTTGATAATAGTATTTGGTTCAAGCTTCTTTTTGGCTAACCAAATCCATAACAAACCAAACAGTGGTGCTAGAATAATAATAAATAAGGCACCTCCCGAATTATTAATACCATTCGGATCTACCTTAACTAATCCACCTAAAATAGTATCATTTAAGTTTTTTGCAGCGAAAATACTTAACGATCCACCACTTTGCTCATAAATACCCCAAAAAATAATAGAAAATAAAATAAAAACAAGCGCTGCTAACAATCTACTTCTTTCTTCTTTGGTAACATTTCGCATCTCATAAAAAAGATAAAGTAGTGTTAAAGGTCCTATTGTATACATAAAATAATCAGTATATTCAGTTTTCGAAACCATAATTTGAATCAATGGTATACAGACAAGTGTACTGATATAAACAACATACTCAGCCCACTTCGGTAATGGTCTTGTCTGAACTATAGCTCCTTTAGTTCCTGGTTGTAGACCTATGGGTCCCAAATGCTTTTTGGTAAAGTAAAAATTTATTAAACTAATAGTCATTCCTACAGCCGCTAATCCAAAAGCAACATTCCAACGGTGCACCTCATCAATCAGACTCGATAACATATACCCCTTACCTATAGCTACACAAATATAACCGCCAAGAAATGCACCCAAATTGATACCTGCATAAAATAACGAAAACCCCGAATCACGACGCTCATCATCTTCTTTATATAACTCACCAACCATAGTAGAAATATTAGGCTTAAAAAAACCTGTACCAATGATTATAAATGATAAGCCAAAGAAAAAATATTCATGCGGATCCGTCGCTAATAAGCCACTTCCTACAATCATCAATAGACCACCCCAGAAGAGTGACTTTCTGAATCCTAAAATCTTATCTGCAAATAATCCACCTATAAAAGTAAATGCGTATACAAACGCTTGTGTTGCACCGTACTGTAAATTGGCAGACTCCTCATTAAAATTTAACTGCGTAATCATAAAAAATACGAGTACACCTCGCATTCCATAAAAACAGAAACGTTCCCACATTTCTGAAAAAAACAAACTCCAAATCTGTTTAGGATATTTACCTTTAAAATCCTGTATTTGAGCCAATGACTCTCGTTGATCAGACATATGATATGTATTAAAAAGAGCTTCTCATTTTGAGAAGCTCTAAACCTAATATTATTTTACTCCGTGCATTAATTTTTTCAAGAATGGATTTAAGCACATTACTAATAAGCCCGCAACGACGGGTACAATAGTAAAAATTAAAAAGAAAGTACTCAATGAATATTCATTTGTTATCTTTTCAATCTGCCCACCAAATATCGCTGCTAGCTTATTACCTATAGCGATAGCTAAATACCACATACCAAACATAAAAGCAATCATTCGAGCAGGAACTAATTTAGAAACATAAGAAAGACCTACTGGTGATAAACAAAGCTCTCCTAAAGTATGGAACAAATATGCTAATACCAACCAAATCATTGATACTTTTACACCTGGTTGAATACCATGTGCACCAAAAGCTAATAGTCCAAATCCAATAGCCATAATAACCAAACCTAATCCATATTTAATTGCAGCGGGAGGGTTATATTTGGAGTCCCAAATTTTTGAAACAGAGTTAGCAAAAGCAATAATAAAAAATGAATTTAAAATAGAAAACCATGAAACAGTTATTTCAGAAGCATCCGCAGTAAATTCACGTTTCAACATCCAAATAGCAACTGCCCAAACACCAGCAAAACAAATAAATTGTACAATATTACTAATAGGTGCTTTATTAAATGTTTTCTTAGTCAACTTGATTACTACATAAGTAACCAATGCTAATGGAACTACAGTCAGCAACATATTGACTATATTAAATATAGTCAAAGAATTACCAGACAGTGAGCGATCTACATTATCACGAGCAAATATTACTAAAGAAGATGCTCCTTGTTCAAATGACATCCAAAAGAAGATTACGAAGAAAGCAAAGATAATAACTGCAATCATACGATCTCTCACGACTTTAGTATATCGTGTAAGGCGTGAAATAACGACAAAGAAAAATAAAACTAATGCAGAAACAATAGCAACATTCTGACCAGCGAAATCACCTATTTGAAATATATGAAGTATATCTACACCTGCAATTTTAGAAATAGGATCATTAAAAGCATATGCTAAACCTAAAATTGTCATAACCACAATAAGAATGGTATCTAATTTTGTGAAAGGGTTAGGCTTATCTGCAGGGTCTTGAGATTCGACAAAATTTTGTTTGACCAATTGCTTTTGTTCTTCGGAAGGAGGATCACCTATCTTACCAAATATTGGCTTAGCAAACCAAAATTGTAAGGTTCCTAATAACATAAAGATTCCAGCCAGACCAAAACCATAATGCCAGCCAACTTTTTCTGCTAAATATCCACATAACATCATACCAAAAAAAGCTCCAGCATTAACACCCATGTAGAAAATAGTATAAGCACCATCTTTCTTCTCTGGAAACTTCTTATACATTTCTGAAAGAATAGAAGTCATGTTGGGTTTAAAAAATCCAGTACCAATAACTAATGCTCCTAAACCTAAATATAAAAACAAAGGTGTATCAAAAGCCATAAATAAGTGCCCTAATGTCATTATTATAGCACCAATTACCACAGCATAACGATATCCCAAAAACTTATCAGCCAAAATACCTCCAAAAATTGGCGTAATATATAACAGCATTGCATAAGTTCCATACAATGCTCCTGCTTGAACAGGATCCCATCCCCATCCAGAAAATGGACTTCCTACTAATAATGCAGTTGTTAAAAAATTTATTAACAAGACCCGCATTCCATAGAAAGAAAAGCGTTCCCACATTTCTGTAAAAAACAACACAAACAATCCCGATGGATGCCCTAGAACCAAACTTCCATCAATACCTTGCTTCTCTAATTCTTCAGAAAAAGCTAAGTCTGAAACTTTACTCATATATTAAAACTCTATTTTTAACTCAAAAAAAATCTCCCAAAAATACGATTTACAAAGAAAAATCACTCATTCAAAATGAAAAAGGCTTGATAGTTAAAAATCAAGCCTTTATTTTTAGAAAGAAATTTATTTAATTTAATATCAAAACTTCTACGCGACGATTCTTTTGCCTTCCCTCTGGCGTCTTATTATTCCCCACTGGATTAGATGGCCCAAAGCCTTTGGTAGATATTCGAGAACCAGCAACCCCTGCTTCCTCTAAATATTTTTTTACAGAAGCAGCTCGCTTATCCGACAACCACACATTATACTCTTCCGTACCTGTAGCATCTGTATATCCATCAACACGTATTTTTTTCGTTTTTTCCTGTTTCAATACCGATGCTAACTTGGTTAATTCAGACTTAGCTTTTTCAGTTAAGAATGAAGAGTTTGAAGGGAATAACAAATCCGAAGAAAGTGTATACTTAACCCCTTCTGCTGTCTTAACCGCACCTTCATACCCATTACTTACATTTTGCATTCCATCCTTCGTTCCGTCCTGAGTTACAACTGCGCCAGGCAAAACATTAATTTTCTGCTGTTTACAAGAAACCAATGTTAATACACTAGCAAATACAGACAGCATGAATATGTTTTTGATCATGATATAATACTATTTTAAAATATAATCTAAAGATAAAAATAATTAATCAACTTCGGAAGAGGCTGTTTCAAAAAGCTTTTTCCGTCCTTCTTTCAATTCAGGAATTCGTTCATACAATTTCCAAATCAAACCTGTTTTAGAATTTTCAATCATTACAGCTAACATAGATTGATGTTGTGCATTATACTCTTCAGACTCGTCGTTATTTCGTAAATCCAACCAAGATCTAAAACCATATTCTGTAAATAACACATCACCATAGTCTTTATACAATGATAGTAAAGCTCTTTGCCCAAAACCCTTATCTACTATTACAGAAGATGGTGCTATTGCGGGATTAATTCTATAATTACCAATACTATCTTTATGTTGATAAAAGCCCCAAATATCACTGTTACCAGTACCTAAGCCTAATTCGTTATCTCTACGTTTTACAAATTCAGTATATACTTTGAGTGCATCCTTCCAATTACACACACTATCCTTTAACAAACTGGGATTGATAGTGGTAAAAGGTTTGTATAATTCCATTAATGAACCATTTAATACTCCAAATGGTAAGTTAACTCCATATTTAGTTATAGGATTTAATATTGAATTCCTAGTCAATGTATCCACCACTAATACATTAACCATACTAGGACGATCATAAACAAGATTAGTCAAACTATCTGCATAAACGTCACTATCTTGCTCTTCAATATACCCAGCTCGTTGTATACCGAAGGTGTTATAAACGGCATCAAAATATGCCTTGGGAGGTAATGGATTTCGTTTTGCAGAGATGGCAAGCAAATAAGTATTTATACTCTCATTAACTCCAAAAAGCGGAACTAACAAATTTTTACTTAATGTCAAATCATCATCGACTACCGAAAATTTAGCATTTAATAATAAGCTATCATTAGCTATAGCTGTCCAATTAATTTGTTCATACAAAGCTGTTATACGATTTCTCAAATCTCTTTCAATCTCATCATTACCGTCAAAATATTCACGAGCTATTAACAAAGACTCAATTAAAGAAGCAGTTGCTTGCACGTCATATTGAGCAGTTCCACTTCTATAATCAGGCACTCCTTTGCGTCCATCAAAATAAGCTGGATAAATACCATTTCTATTCTGAGCGCGCATCAAGAAGTAAGTTATTTTAGACAGTCGTTGTAACAGTACTTGACGTGAAACAGCTTTTTTTTCAACACCAATAATCATGGATAATATCGCACCAGCTGTCTCTTTAGTAGATACTATCGCTTTGTCTTTTGAACGAAAAGGCATATACATGCCACTATTAATATCATAATTTTCGACAAAGTAATTAATATGTGCTGCCTGAATGAAATCTGTAATATTAGAGTCACTAAGATTGATAGGCATTACCTCTTTGACTCCAGAAGCAGGTGACTCCTTATAGTCGTTATCTAGCCATACTATTTTGTAAAAGTATTTTTGCCCTACTTGAGGTACAACATCTAAAGCTGATTGCATATATATAGGTCGTATATCAGTAGGTTCAAAATCCTTTCCATTTAACGAACGATATATTTTAACATAGCGAAGACCAGGCGATAATGGAGATTGCCATTTTAGATAGACCATTTTATCATAAGGTGTAGCTTCAGACAAAATCGCAGGAGTAGTCAACCGAGCTGGGGCATATTTACCTGGCAAAAACTCTATTTGATCTACAAATACATGATTCATCTGACTAGAGGCCATATGCTGAGAAAAGCCGATTGCTGAGATAACACTTTCGGAAGGAATATTCTTAAAAGCAGTATTCGGAATCTTTACTTGAATCCATTTGCTTGTAGCATAATTAGCAATATATTTATTTAAGAGAAGTGTATCAGTAATACCATGGCTAGTTTTAATAAATATACGTGGCAATTCTTGTAACTTAGTTTGTTTTGAACTTACATAAATAAAAAAACTGAGCTGATCTTGAATATTAAATCGGTAATTAGTCTTTTGTCTAGCATAATTAATACGAACTGACCAGTTTCCATTTGAAGAAGAAAGATATTTTAAAGATAAAGAATTACCAGGAGTAAAAAACAAAGTATCAGAAACTAGTAAATTCATATTTACATTCTCAACCCAACTATCGCCACGGTAAGAAACCTTGCTTTTAGCATAACTTCCATTAGAAAGACTGTTATCAAATATAACTTCTGGATAACTCTGTCCATGAGCAACAAATGGCAAAACAAAAAAAACTAATAAAAAGTATATATATATACGCATATCTCTAGTACAAATTCTAAAACAAAAATACATAAAACTGCTAATCATACTACAGAATAGTATATATTTCAAAATCATGTAAAAATTAATTTACACAATTAGAGTCATTTACGCAAAAAAATAAAATATATACTCTCAAAAATTTCTAAAATTGATATTTCTCTCTATATTTGCATCATCAAAACGGATAAGACGCGATGTCTTAGACAAATTGAAAGACTCAAAATAAAAGCGAAAATAGCTCAGCTGGTAGAGCACAACCTTGCCAAGGTTGGGGTCGCGAGTTCGAATCTCGTTTTTCGCTCCAGAGTTGCCTAGGTGGTGGAACTGGTAGACACGCAGGACTTAAAATCCTGTTCCTGTTAAAGGAGTGCGGGTTCGATTCCCGCCCTAGGTACTACAAGCCCTTGATATGAATTTATCAAGGGTTTTCTTTTTTATAGGCTATTGAAATACTAATCAATACGAACCTTCCCTACAACTTAAGCAGAAATTGTCTTATTATCATCAAATCTAATAAAGAAGGAATAAAAAATTATTTCGTTTATTAAAAGCGTATTATAAAAATTAAAATAAAAACATTTTGTTTTAGCAATCCATAGTTCTATATTTGCAACGTTGAAAGTAACAAACGGACAACAAAAGGTGCCATAGCTCAGTTGGTAGAGCAAAGGACTGAAAATCCTTGTGTCGCTGGTTCGAATCCAGCTGGCACCACAAAAAAGCCTTCTCGAATCGAGAAGGCTTTTTTGATTAATAGCTAATTATTCAAAATAAAGGGATCATACTGAAAGTTTGGGGGGGGTGAATATATTTAAGCATATAATTTCATTACTCTATACAAGAAAAAAGTAGTATCTCTTACCCCACGGAATACACTACGAAACGCTTTTAATTTAGCATTGAAAGACTCAGCTGATGCATTTGTACTTCTGTTATCGAAGTAATGAAGTATTTCAGGATGATGTGCTGCTATCGACTTTGCTACACTCTCAAAAGAGATGATGCCCGCATTCTCTACTTTATTATGCCATAAACCCAACTTGGTAAAGGCAAGTGTTTTGTCTTTGCATTTGGTGAAAATATCTCCTAAAGCAATCCCTAAATCATATGCTTGTCTTAGCTTTGGAAAGCGAATAAACAATAACTCTGCACGATGTTTTTGACTTTCTGTCCACCGGCTTGGATGCTTGAATAACAGATGTCTAGATCTAGCCAATAGCTGCTTGATGGTATCCCCATTGGATAATACTTCTGGCTCATAAGAAAGACCTTGCTTTCTTGCATCCTTTATTTTCTGACTTTCTATATCCAATACTTCCCAGCGGTACTGGATACGAAGTTCCTGAACAGCATCGTATGCTAGCTTTTGAACATGAAAACGATCTATTACTCGCCTAGCATTCCTGAAACATCGTCGAATAGCCTTAGCCATATTAGGAGCCATATCCATGGTCACCTCTTTAACCTTGTTTCTTGTACGAATAGGAATTCGCTCTAATACAGCAATAATATCTTCTGCTTT
>CANRHE010000080.1 GCA_947630335.1 uncultured Sphingobacterium sp. | reverse complement strand
TCTATTCATTAGCCGAACGTATAAGAAACGAGTAGCTGAAGTATTGAAAAAAGGAAATGGATAAATCTATTATGTTTTAATAAATAATATTATGTTAAATAATAGCAATCATTTATTTACTAAGGGTATCTTTTTACTCGAAGCAGGGATAAATACATGTTTACACATTAATATCAGCGAATTGAACCCATAAGGTGTTTTTAAATATGAAGAAGTAAATCATTAAAAAAGATCAATCAATATATGTTTTTTGGCTAATGATAGCACTAGCTATATTACGGGAACTCCAATACCAATAACTGGAGGACGAATAACTATATAATAGTAAGACAAATATGCCTCTATAGCTTGCTATATGGACGTTCATAGATTAAATTCTATAAAAACTTCTTAAAACTAAGGAGTTTTATTTATTCCATAGTAATGAACTTTATTGATGAATTGGTTGATAAGATTACTAAAAATTAAACTATTTACAATTGAGAAATTATCAGCGGTTCTATAAGCAACGGTACTATAGCTAGGTGAATTACTCGTCGCTCCAGCCCGATATCCCTCAACAATAGGGAAATTATCAGCATTCGTTCTAAATAGATATTATCCCCAGGTTGGACTGGTACATCATAAAGTAAATCCTCCATCGCCTATGAAAAAGTAATTCAAAGTGTTGTGTCTAAAGTAAATCATTTGAAGAAAATTCAATTATGATAGGCATATCAGTCTATAATGTTATTTATGTCAGTAATGGGTATTTATACCGAGTAATCACGGTCAATACCCTTTTTGAATCTTAATGCAACCATAGTATATCGGCCAATGTTCTTAGGGTACAAAATGTTAAACTTAAATATTAAATACTATGGCAATATCAACGAAAAAAACGAAAGGAACTGCTGGTAAAAACTCAGAGAAAGAAGATATAATAACTAAAAAAACATCTACGTCTTCTGATAAAAAAACAACTGCGTCTTCTGACAAAAAGGAGATGAAGAAATCTGAACAAAAAGATAGTAAGAAATCGGATAAGAGTAAAAACCTTCAAGAGTTATTTGAGGATAGCTTGAAAGATATTTTATGGGCAGAAAAGAAGCTGCTCAAGGCGCTGCCAAAGATGGAAAAAAATGCTATGTCCGATCGCCTAAAGAAGGCTTTTGCTGATCACTTGGAGGAGACGAAGGTGCATGTAGAAAGATTGGAGCAGTGTTTTGAAGATATGGGGCAAAAAGCCAAAACAAAGAAATGTGATGCTATGGCTGGTATCCTAGAGGAAGCAAATAGTATTATAAAAGAAACTGAAGAAGGCGCTGTTCGGGATGCGGGTATTATTGCAGCAGCACAAAAGGTAGAACATTATGAAATCGCTACCTATGGTACATTAGCTGCTTTTGCAAAAGTACTTGAGCAAGAATCTGCATTAGATCTACTTTTGAAGACCTTGGAAGAGGAGAAAAAGTGTGATGATTCCTTGACCAAATTGGCGGATACTAACCTCAACGCTAAAGCAGAATAGGATGGATGGAAGTGAAGACAAAAATAGTTGCTTTTATTACAACGGAATAAAATAAAATAGGGACATTCAAGATTCTTTTTTGAGAATTCAAGTAGTAGTAGTGTTTTTAAAGCGTACCCATTAATTGGGTGCGCTTTTTATTGTCTGCGGTGTATGTTGCTAATTATAATGTATACCATTAGCGTAGTTGTACTAATGATTGGGAGTAATATGTGTTATTAAAATTATATAAACTAGTAATGGTCGCAATAGAGCTGTATTAATCCCTATGGGCATGTGCTATAAATACGGGTTTTGGCTTTCGAAGTGAAATATTTGTAACTATCTATAATGTTAATTGTTCTTTATGTAAAATGTTTAACTAAATATAACTTATAATCAATATGGTATTTAGAGCTTTATTATTAATCATCATGGTATTCTCTTCTTTTGTAAATAAGGCTGGACAGCGGGCTCCTAGTCAAGAAGAGGTAATACGTAATATTGTTTTTATGCGATCAGAAGGGCTAAGTATGACATTATTATTG
Organism: uncultured Sphingobacterium sp.; assembly: GCA_947630335.1. Taxonomy (GTDB): domain Bacteria; phylum Bacteroidota; class Bacteroidia; order Sphingobacteriales; family Sphingobacteriaceae; genus Sphingobacterium. The sequence goes on along the minus strand of CANRHE010000080.1, from coordinate 9,280 downwards.
TTAGATAGTAGTGAGGATAGAATTTTATTGGATATCGGTAACCGCGTAAAATCTTATTATGAATGGACTCAAGAGGAAACTCTTAATTTATGTAAAGGAAAACACCTAAACCTGTCATCTGATCAATTTGATTTATTGTATAGTCGATTACAAAAAAGCTTGGTAAGTGGTGGTAAAAAATCACAGTATGATTATCTTCAAATTTATAATGATCATATCACTAAAAATATTGCTTATTATATGAATTTGCTCAAGGATAGGAAATATGATGAGGTGACTTACTTTTCTTTAAAGGCTTTGCCTGAGTTATTTAATATTCAGCAGGAAGTGAAACTATTACTCCAAAAAGTTGAGTCAAAAAAATAAGAGCGATGATAATTATCATCGCTCTTATTTTTTTGACTACATTTGAGTAGAATATTGCTACTCTTTATTATATAATTCTTCTAAATATATAATCTTATTGAGGGCTTGTGTCTGTAAAACTTGTTGGCTTTCAATCAAAGCAATTATTTTCAATTGGAATATTTCTCTTTGTGATATTGCCTCTTCGTATACTTCGCTGAAGGCTTTCTCTCCACTCTCGCAACTAGAAAGTACGGTCTTGATGGGTGTAGCTGTAACTAAGAATTTGATATCCATCCAAACTCTAAAAAGTTTACCTGAATCACGTGTACCATCTTCTGGCACCTCACCTTCACGAAAAACAAGAGGAATCAACTGTTCATTAAATTGTATTGATTGATTAATATGATCTTCAAAAACAGATCTTATTTCAATTGGAGAATCAACGGGAAGCAATTCTATAGCTTTTTTGTAACCTTCGATACGGTCATTATTGATCTCGATTAACATGTTCAATACGTCGGCTTCTGTTCTATCTGTGTACTTCATAACCATTCCTTTTTTTTAATTGTTTATACTATTTTAAGAACATGGAATAATGGAACAGAGTTGAAACTTTTTAAATTTCAGGTATTTAACTGCCAGAATGGATATTAACTCGTGCTTAATAGCAGGGGTTAATACTTGATAAACATCCCTCTTATTTCTTTGCGTAGAGGATATGGGCGAGAAGTACTAAAACTGTACAAATAAAACCCGTCAGAATAACGCCTTCCCATGCAAAATGTTTCCAGGCTTGGGAGGCAAGATAGGTACCTAACGATCCTCCTACAAAATAGCTGAACATATATACGGTATTCAATCGGTTGGTGGCTCCAATATTAAGTGCAAACAAAGAGGACTGATTACTGATATGCATCGCCTGTAGTCCTAAGTCTATGAGTATAATACCAATAATCAAACCGGGGTAGGTATATCCTGCAAATAGAAAAATTACCCAACTTAAAAGAAGAAGAAATATAGAAGCCAATATTATTTTGTAGTTAGAAAATCTCTTTTCTAATCTACCTACCATAGATGCTGCTAAAGCGCCTGCCGCCCCTACAAGTCCAAATGCGCCAGCAATCGTAGCGCCTGCATGGAAGGGGGCATTGGCTAGATGGAAGACAAGAGTAATCCAAAGTCCACTAAAACCAGCAAAACCTAGGGCTCCGCGAAAAGCTGTCAATCGCAAACGAGGTTGTGTACGGACAAGGTCTATCAAGGAGCGCATCAATTGACCGTAGTTACCTTTGAAATTAGCTTGTACATCTGGCAATTTGACTGCAATGAAGATCATAAAAATAATCATCGCTCCAATAGCCAAATAATAGACTGATTTCCATCCCCACAAATCTCCTATGAAACCTGCCATTACCCGAGATAAAAGAATACCTAGTAATAAACCACTCATAACGGTACCAATAGCAGTACTACGCTCTTCATCTGTAGCAAGCTCCGCAGCTAGAGGCACAAATAACTGGGGAACTACCGAACTAAAACCAACCAATAAACTTGCGACATACAGCTGGGTTAAATGGGATGCTAGCACCATTCCTGTCAAGGATATAATCATGGCGATAAACATGATCAATATTAATTTTTTGCGGCGTACCATATCACCCAACGGAACAATAAATAGTAACCCTAGGGCAAAACCTATTTGTGTCAACATCGCAATAATGCTGATCTTGGATTCAGTGACATTAAAATCTTGTGCCATTAATCCTAATAAGGGTTGATTATAATAATTGTTACCTACTACAACACCCGTAGTAATGGTCATCAACCATAATAAACCTGATGTTAGGGTAGGCTGAAAACTCGTTTCTGGTACCAAATTTGGAATATTGGATGATAAAGACTTGTCGTTTGTTGAATTAGACATTGTGCAATTTCTTAATTTATAGATTAAAGAAAAACGACTGTAAATATAGGATTATTTACAGTCGTCATTCTGTGGTGTTTAGAAATCAAATTTGAATCGCATACGGATACCCCAATTCGGTACGTTGGGTTGATGTAAGTAGTTTAAGCGCTTTACATAATCAACACGCAATATTTTGAATATGTTAGATAGCCCGACACTCGCCTCCATATAGGGGTCTTTAGAAAAAGTAAATGAGGATATCGCTCCATCTACTGTAGTCTGCCATTGGTAGAGGTCTGGGTTGTAGCTCGGGTTATTTTCTTTTCTCAAACCACCATACACGGCTTTAAAGCTAAATACTTCACGCCATTGTAATCTCCTTAATAATGGAATTTTGTTTAATACAAATCCATTCATATAATATTGGAGGTTGATAGATGCATGGTGATCGGATATGAATTCCATGAAGTTCATCAAATTGTACGAATTCAACTGATATGCATAGGTCTGATTAGCTCTATGTATGGTCAATAAAGGATAGGGTATGTTATTTCCTAAAATATAGGTACCATCAAGATTGATATCGGCATAGCCAAATTGGGAAAGGTACATTCTCTTAAACATGCCTGCCGTAAAATTATGATAGTTATATTCACCATCAAGCACACCTTTTAATCCTGCAGTATATGTGAAATTAAATATTGGATACTTGTTGAAGATCGGTGTACGGTATAATTTACCTTGATAGAATTCCTCTTTCGGAGCCCATCTAAAACCTATAGACGCTTCTGTGGTGTTCAATTCATTAATCAAATAAGGATCGCCCTGGTCGGGTATTATAGTGTATCTAATAGAACCACCAGGCTTTTGTCTCCACTTGCTTAAACCAGCAGAAATAGAGAAGTTATTTTTGAACTCTGCTTTGTAATCTAACTTATAGATATCATTGTATAAGTAATTTGTATTCTCACCACGTTTGAAGGATAGCAGTATATTATCCTCTTGGATAAATTCTAGATTTTGGCCTGGAATCTTCGTGTCACGTTGGTAAGAGGCACGAATGTAATGCTGCGGATATGTATATACGGACTTATTATTCAACGAATATGTACCACTCAAGAAATACTTCCATTGTTTGTCTTCTGTGCCGTAAGCAACATAGGCTTCGGAAAAGAAACGTTTACTTAATTGTTCCGTGGTACGACCACCCACACGTAGTCTAAAACCTTCGACTGGATTATAACTATAGAACGTGTTCACAGGACCTATCTCCACAGGGCCTGCTTGTTTATAACCGGATAATACAAGAGCACTGATGTCCATAATGCGTTTGAAAGAAGGCATGAGGTTAAGCGTGTTGATATTATTGTAAATATTAACCTCGCTATTGTTTAAAGGCTCATGACGAAGTCCGGCCCAAAAAGTAGAGTCTTGTTGGGTAGACATAGGGTTTTGAGGAAGAATTACTACGTCTGGTCCAGCATAGATACTGTCAGGCTCTTTTTTACCATTGATGTAATCTTTGATATAGACCATTCTGTTACCTCGTATTCCCTTACCCTTAGACGTGAGTGCAAAGTCAATACCCAAGCTACTCTTGGCAAGGTAGTACTTGTTGAGGTTGTCTTTTTCGAAAGCTAATTCCACATTAAGATCTCGAACAAAGTTAAGGTTAATGTCTTCATTAACTTTCATTTTGGCGTATTGAACTGCATATTGTCCATCTAATGTAATGTAAAGTTTACCTTGGAATAGATAATCGGTTTTTGTCCGTGGGAAAAAGCTTAACTCCAGGAGATAAGGTTTAGATGTCTTAATAGTGTCAGTAATATAAAATCTATAGAATGTAGGGGCACTATTAGCGATAGGACTCAAAAACTGGTTGGTCAATAATGAAATGTTATTGTCGTAGATATCTACTTTGTCATACAGCTTTTTGAAATAACTGGAAAGACCATTGTTGTCGATGAATTTCGGGTCAAACTCTGCCTTTTGTTCTGCAATAATATATTGCTTTAGCTTTTCGGGATGTTGACGGTAGTAGATCTGTGAAACTTTTTCTTCTATGTAAGCAGGAAGGATGTATTTCTCTGTTTTGGCAGAGTCATCTTGTTGAAATAGGAATTGGTACTTTTTGAATACTTTCCCGTTTTTGAATTTTGGGGATAGATTACTCAAGCCTAACGAAATCTTTTCATACTGTTCGTATTGAACGTACTCTTGGCCCGTCAAACGATTTTGATCGCGGTGAGCGATCACCTGACGAATTAACTCTACAGCGGGATTGTTTTTATTAGAATATTTGAGCTTAGGTCTTTTGACGACAACTTCTTCAATACTGTTCTCAGGATCTAGGTAGATATTGAACGTATCATTACAGCTATCTAAAGGAAGATTTTGTGCTTTATAGCCAACATAAGAAACCCTAACTTGGACATTTCTATTTTTGATAGTTAAGTTGAAGTTTCCGTCATCATCTGTATGTGTACTCTGAGTACCGCCCACCACAGCAACAGTAGCAAATGAAATGGGGTCTTCGGTTTGTTTATCGATGACTCTACCGCGAAGTTTGATGTCCTGAGCAAATGCCTGATAGTTTAATACGATTGCGAATACAACGAGCAGATATTTTATATAATTGTTTTTCATAATGAAAAATCGTTCTTATAATTTTACAATTGACTTTTTGAGCTTAATGTTCAAAAAATTATAGTGCAAATAAACTTGATTTTTTTTAAAATATAAAGGGTACTATTCGAGTTTTACTTTGAGGTGATAAATGAGTATTAGCATATTTGCTTAAATTAATGTGAGAGTTAATATTACTTTACATCTTGGTTAAATGCACAGGATGAATGTTTAAATTATCCTGACAAAGTCTTATCTTATTTAGGTAAATTTGCACTTCAAGGAATAATCTATTATGTATATAATTTTTGATACTGAGACGACTGGTTTACCTAAGCGATGGGATGCGCCAATTACGGATGTGGATAATTGGCCAAGATGTATTCAGATTGCATGGCAAGTGCATGATGAAATGGGTAATTTGATTGAGCATCAAGATTATTTGATTAAACCTGATGGTTTTAATATCCCGTATGACTCGGAAAAAATACACGGTATATCGACTGAATTAGCCCTGGAGCAAGGGGTGCCTCTCCAAGACGTGTTGGTGAAATTTAACGAAGCTTTGGCGAAGGCTAAATTTGTGGTAGGACAAAATATTGGTTTTGATATCAATATTATGGGCTGTGAGCTATACCGCTATTCTGTAGAATCTCCAATGGCTAATATGCCTATCTTGGATACGTGTACCGAAGTAACGGCTGAGCTGTTGAAATTGCCGGGTGGACGTGGAGGACGTTTCAAGCTACCTAACCTAACAGAGTTGCACTCTTATTTATTTGGGGTTCCTTTTGCTGAAGCACACAATGCAACTGCCGATGTGGAAGCGACGACACGCTGTTTTTTTGAACTGGTACGCCGAGAAGTATTTACGCCGGAAGAATTACAAGTTGATACGGGTTATTTTGTAGAATTTAAAAAACATAATCCGACTGTAATACCTACAGTGGGACTGAAGCATGTCAATCTAAAGGCGGCTTCGGATGCTATACGTGCAAAAGAGCAGTCTGATAATAACGTGGTTGTTGATAAGGCGAGCTTAGAAGCGTTGAAAAATGCATCTTTTGCGCATTTGCATAACCACTCGCAGTTTTCTGTTCTGCAGTCTACCATTGCAGTAGGTGACCTTGTAGCTGCTGCTGCTAAGTATAAAATGCCTGCAGTAGCCATGACGGACCATGGAAATATGATGGGGGCTTTCCATTTTGTAAGTAAGGTATTAGGGTATAATAAGGATATCACCGCCAAACAAAAGCAAGCGGAGGAGAATGGGGAAACTTTTGATGGACAAATTATAAAGCCTATTGTGGGTTGTGAGTTCTATGTCTGTGACGATAGAAAGGATAAGAGTAGGAAGGATAATGGATATCAGGTGGTGTTTTTAGCTAAAAATAAGGCAGGATACCATAATTTGGCTAAAATGTCTTCCATTGCTTTTACGGAAGGCTTTTATTATGTACCACGTATCGACCGATCTGTAGTCGAGCAGTATAAAGATAATTTGATTGTACTGTCTGGGAATCTTAATGGTGAAATTCCTAATAAGGTTTTGAATATAGGTGAAAGTCAAGCGGAGGATGCATTAGTGTGGTGGAAGGAATTGTTCGGTGATGACTTCTACATCGAACTGATGCGTCATGGCCAAGAGGATGAAAATCGGGTGAATACTACGCTTGTTCAGTTTGCGAAGAAATACGACGTCAAGTTAATAGCAACGAATAATACGTATTATGTAAATAAAGAGGATGCCCATGCCCACGATATCTTGTTGTGTGTAAAAGATGGTGAGAAGTTGTCTACACCGAAGGGTAGAGGAAGAGGATTTAGATTTGGGTTACCCAATCAGGAATATTACTTCAAGTCATCGGAAGAAATGAAGAAGTTGTTTGAAGATCTTCCTGATGCTATCCTAAATATTCAAGAGATTGTCGATAAGATCGAAGTCTACTCATTGAATAGAGATGTATTGTTGCCGAAATTTGATATTCCAGAAAAGTTTCAGCATGCTGAAGATAATGAAGATGGTGGCAAACGAGGTGAAAATGCATACCTACGATATCTGACTTATGAAGGAGCAAAAAAAAGATATAAAGAGATAGATGAGGTCATTACGGATCGACTGGATTTTGAATTGGCTACAATCGAACGGACAGGATATCCTGGTTATTTTTTGATTGTACAGGATTTTATAGCCGAAGCAAGAAGGATAGGGGTGTCAGTGGGACCTGGTAGAGGGTCTGCGGCAGGGTCTGCTGTAGCTTACTGTCTAGGAATTACCAATCTCGATCCTATTCAGTATGATTTACTTTTTGAGCGTTTCTTGAACCCTGACCGTGTTTCTATGCCGGATATTGATATTGACTTTGATGATGAAGGTCGAGGTCGTGTCATGCAGTATGTTATTGACAAATATGGTGCTTCACAAGTAGCACAGATCATTACTTATGGTACAATGGCTGCTAAATCCTCTATTAAGGATACAGGGCGTGTACTAGATCTGCCGCTAGCGGATACGAATGAGATTGCCAAATTAATTCCTAATCTTAAATTGAATAAGATCTTCAATCTGGATGAAAAGGCATTGAAGGATGCTCTTCGTCCAGATGAGTTCGAAGCTGTAAATAAACTTAAGGCGTTGGCCGAAGGTGCGGGGCTAGAAGCAGAAATCATTAAGCAAGCTAGAATACTTGAGGGGTCGATGCGAAATACGGGTATACATGCCTGTGGGGTGATTATTACGCCAGATGATATTACAAACTTTGTTCCTGTATCATTAGCAAAGGATTCGGACTTGTACGTAACCCAATTCGATAACTCTGTAGTGGAAAGTGCGGGGCTGTTGAAGATGGACTTTTTGGGGCTGAAGACTTTAACGTTGATTAAAGATACGGTGGCCAATGTCCGATTGCGTCATGGGATTGAACTTAACCCCGATGACTTTCCTATTGATGATCAACTTACTTATGAACTTTTCCAACGAGGGGAGACTATTGGTGTATTCCAGTATGAGTCACCGGGCATGCAAAAGTATATGAAGGAGCTGAAGCCTACGGTATTTGCGGATTTGATTGCGATGAATGCGCTGTATAGACCTGGGCCTATTGAGTATATCCCATCTTTTATTAAGCGTAAACTTGGTATTGAGCCTATAGAGTATGATTTGGATGCTTGTGAGGAGTATTTGAAAGAAACATATGGTATTACAGTTTATCAAGAGCAGGTGATGCTGCTGTCGCAAAAGTTGGCGGGCTTCTCTAAGGGTGATGCCGATGTCTTGCGGAAAGCAATGGGTAAGAAACAGAAGGATGTCTTGGATAAGATGAAGCCAAAGTTTATAAACCAAGCTTCTGAAAAAGGTCATGATTCAAAAAAATTAGAAAAAATATGGACAGACTGGGAAGCTTTTGCATCGTATGCTTTCAATAAGTCTCACTCTACATGTTACGCTTGGGTAGCTTACCAAACAGCTTACTTGAAAGCGCATTATCCAGCGGAATATATGGCTGCGGTTCTTTCTAATAATATGAATGATATTAAGCAGGTGACATTCTTTATGGAGGAGTGTAGAAGGATGGGTTTAGAGGTGTTGAGTCCAGATGTTAACGAATCGCATTACAAATTCACAGTTAATGAGCAAGGAGCTATTCGCTTTGGTATCGGTGCAGTGAAGGGGGTAGGGGCTGGTGCTGTTGATACTATTGTTCAGTCTCGAGTATCAGGACCTTATAAATCTATTTTCGATTTTGCGAAGCGTATTGATTTAAGGGCAGCAAATAAAAAGGCTTTTGAAAGTTTGGCGTATGCAGGTGGGTTCGATAGCTTTACGAATACACATCGTGCGCAATATTTCTTTAGAGATACAGATAATACTACAGGTATAGAAAAAGCGGTGAAGTTTGCGCAACGATTTAAAGAGAATGAACAATCTGCACAAGTTAGTCTATTTGGAGGTGGTGCAGCTACAGAGCTACCCGAACCTGTATTGGGGCCTTGCCCTCCATGGGGATTGATAGAAAAGTTGAAGTACGAGAAAGAGGTTATAGGAATCTATTTAACATCTCATCCGCTGGATAATTATAAATTTGAGATTGATCATTTTTGTCCAAATCGAGTTTCCGATTTGCAATTAATTAATCAAGTGAAAGCGGCAGAAGTAGAAGATGATGTACTATTGGATTTCAATAGGATCAAAAATAAAGAGGTAGTTATAGGTGGTATTATAGCGGAAGCTGGACATCGTGTAGCGAAATCGGGCAAACCCTTTGGCTCGTTTATTATTGAGGATTACTCTGGTTCTTTCGAAATAATGGCTTTTGGAGAAGATTACGTCAAATTCAGAAGTTATATGGAAGAAGGATATTTTGTACAGATCAGAGGTATTGTGCAAGAGCGATTTAG
>CANRHE010000079.1 GCA_947630335.1 uncultured Sphingobacterium sp. | reverse complement strand
ACAGGTTCGGGGGTTCGAATCCCTCGCTCTCCGCAGAAAAAGCTTCATCAAAAGATGAGGCTTTTGTTGTTTAATGAGGTTGAACCCCTTAATCTCATAATTTGTTGATTATACTTGGTCAGTATTGAACGCAACTACCACTCTATTCTATCCATATTATCTACATTATTTCTGTAATATTCTTGAGTATTTAAAGCAATTTTAAAATCTTTTGGTGACAAATACGTGTTACAAAACCGTAGAATACCACTCAATAACAGTAGCTTGTATCAACTTTTCGGTCTAATTTTTGAATTAAGGTATTAGAACAACTCAACATACTATTATGAACATACAAAATTTGAAAATTACACAAGGACAAATGAGGAATTTGATTATTGCAATAATTAATGTTGATAGTCAAGATTCTAAAAACAAGACGAAGAACCACGGAAAACAAATAAAAGACGATGCAAAATACGAGGCATTACGTCGCGAAGGAGCTAGTAAGGAAAAAGCTGCACGGATCGCAAATTCTCCCAATTCTAGTCAAAATGGAGGAAAAAGTAGCCCATTAGAAGAACGCACCAAGGTCCAATTGTTAGAGCATGCTAAAAAAATCGGCATAATTGGTCGTCATAATATGAATAAACCCGAATTAATAGATGCTATTCGTAATCATTAATCATGCCTCAAGCAGACTCACTATCTTTAGATTCAAAAGCCTTGCATGAAGCAGGGCTTCGTTATGTTTCTTGTCAAGAGATAGGTTATACCCGTATACGAGAAGGGCAGAAATTTGAATACCTTGATCACAAAGGCAATACTATTCAAAAATTAAAAACTTTAGAACGCATTCACGAACTGAGAATACCACCCGCTTGGAAAAATGTCTGGATATGCCCATCTGCATATGGTCATATTCAAGCTACAGGAATGGATATGCGAGAACGTAAACAATATCTTTATCATCCTGCCTGGGTACAATTAAGGCAAAAAAACAAGTTTAGTTCCCTGTATAAATTCGGACAATGTCAATCTGCATTACAAAAGAAAATATTGTCAGATATTTCTTCAAGAAAACTCTCTAAAGAACGTGTGTGTGCACTGGCACTTGCTGTCATGAGTAAGACCTATTTTAGGATTGGCAATTCAGCTTATGAAAAAGAAAATAAATCCTACGGACTTACTACCTTGCGAAATCGTCATGTCCAAATTAGTACAAACAAAGTATTTTTTAAATTTATCGGTAAAAAAGGCGTTAAACAACAAAGCTATTTAACCGAGAAATCTTTAATTCGTTTACTTGCAAAAGTAAAGGAAATTCCAGGACAATACCTGTTCCAATACTATAACGAAGAAGGAGAAGCAACTGCTTTAGATTCAGGAACACTCAATTCTTATCTCAAATCCATCACTAATATAGACACCACATGCAAAACTTTCCGCACTTGGTATGCATGTATACTTACTCTTTATTATTTAAGTCAGTCGAATATACCTTCCTCTGCTACACAACGTAAACACCAATTATTAGAGGTTATTGATCAAGTTGCAAAGCATCTAGGAAATACACGTTCTGTAACCCGTAATCATTATATACATCCCTATATCCAAGAAAGCTATCTTAATGGGGAGTTGGACAAATGGATAAAACGAGTTTCTAAAACACCAAACCGAAAATCAAGCGACTCGATTTTTAAACGCAAATTAATGCAGCTTATTCGTTCTTCTAATTAGAATCAATTATGTCTAGCACCAACTAGGGTATCTGTTTGTAAGCTATCATTATCCAAAGAATCTGGTGAACCATACCTAATCTCATCTGTAGGATTTAGATTGTAACGTATTTTATCAGATTCGGTAACAGGACCGTGATTTACTGTTTTAACTGTCTCGGTTGATGATTCGCAGGCATTTAACATCAAAACACTAATACCTATAACGAAATAATAAATCATTTTCATAAGCTTTATTTTTTTATTGAGTACTATCCCAAACTTTATTAGTTGAATAATATTTTAATTAATGTAAAATACTTATATATAGTGTTATCAAACACTTATTTAAATAGGCATATTTCTTCTTTTTTCTTCCAAATTTAATTCATCAGTCAAATCAAGACGTAAAGGAGTTATAGATACCAAATTATTTTCTACTGCCCAACGATCAGTACCTTCCTCTGCAGGTTCAAGTGGCTTTACTGTAAACCAATAATTTTTACGTCCTAAAGGATCAATACCTGGTATGATAATACCATCATATAAACGGACAGATTGGTTCGTCCATTCCATTCCCTCTGGTTCAGCAGGAAAATTGACGTTATACAAAGCCAACTCTACCGGAGGTAGTAACAACTTCAAGACTTGATCCACATACGTCTCTAGTTTTTCAAAATCAGGCTCTGAATTTCCTACAGGAGTACTTAGCGCAACACCTTTAACACCAAATAATACGGCTTGCTTTGCAGCAGCCAATGTCCCTGAATGCCACATCGAATTACCTAAATTTGGCCCCATGTTAATCCCAGAAAGTACCACATCTACATCACTCCAGAGGTGCATCCCCATAGCTACACAGTCAGCAGGTGTACCATTCACCCTGTACGCTTCTATATCTTTAAATTCTATTGGCGACTTTTTATAGCTCAGTGGTCTCGAGTGAGTTACAGCATGTCCCATCGATGATTGCTCAATGTCAGGAGCTACCACTTTAACATCTCCAAACCTACTTGCAACTTTGGCAAGTGCAGCAATTCCGGGGCTATATATTCCATCATCATTAGTTATTAATATCCTCATATTTTTTCCATTAAGTATCTGTTCACTAAGAAATAATGCACATTTCCTAATCATAAATATTTATATAATAATGAACAAATAGCTTACTCAAACGTTCATTTTAATAAAACCTTTTGTATGAAACAGTCAATCTTATTACACAACCCCTCAGCTGGAGACGAGCAGCACCTTAAATCAGATATTATACAACAAACTGAAAAAGAAGGTTTTGGATGTATATATTATTCTATCAAGAAAGATGATTCTTGGGCACAACAATTTGATCATGCTGATTTCGCAATTGTTGCTGGTGGCGATGGAACAGTAAAACGAGTAGCCAAAGAATTAGTAAAAAGGACAATTATAGATAAGAGAATCCCATTAGCTGTTTTACCCATGGGAACAGCTAATAACCTCGCATTTGCCCTTGGAATAGACAGCTGTAAAAATTATAAGCACCATATAAAAAAATGGAAAAAAAGTACCATACAACCTTTTGATGTGGGGACCCTGCAAAATGTAAGTGGAACTGATTTTTTTCTGGAAGGTGCTGGATTTGGTTTATTCCCTATCCTAATTCAACAAATGGATAATATCATAAAGAAAGATCCAAAAAAGGCAGAGGACAAGCTCAATTTAGCCTACGAAACGCTACATTCATTAATCTTAGACTCTCCAGGTGAAAACTATTGGTTAAAAACTGATAATGAAGTCTTGGAAGGGCGATGCATCCTTCTTGAGGTAATGAATATTCCTTCTATTGGACCAAATCTCCTATTAGCACCAAATGCATCTATAAACGATGGATTACTTGATGTGGTTCTTGTAGAAGAAGATCAACGGGAAGAATTCGCAGCTTATATTAAGAAATTGATCAAAGGAAAAACATCATCATTTCATTTAAAAACTTTTAAAACTAAAGCAATAAGTATTGATTATACAGGCACCTATATGCATATTGATGATGAACTGCTGCTTACCTTGCAAGGCCCAATTACTATTGAGGTCCGCAAAAATGTATTAGATTTTGTCGTTGCATCAAAAAAAAGCGTTAATAAAAAAAAGTGAGAAATCTAATTAATCATATATATTTATTAATTCTATACTCTTGCCAACCAAGAGATTATTATGTGGCATGGCAAGAGTATGATATATATTAATGTCTTTAATTATTCTAACTACAACATTTGATCTAATAGCAGTTCACGACTCCAATTGCGATGCAAAGCTATCGACTGTATGAAGGTTTCAATATCACTTTCTTCTTCCAATAAAATTACACCAGGCCCTTTATTCGCCAATGAAACATACATCAAATCGTGTTCTTCTTTACTATCATACCCAAAACCAATAGTTTTATTATGTTTGAATGCATCGCTAATATAGCTTTGGGCTGTCACATTAGCATACACCCGAGATTTACTTTCTTTACCCCCTACAATATATAGAGCATCAAATAAAACTGAATCCATTGTTAATAAAGAATAATCAATTTTCACAAGTTGACCAGTTTTAGATCGTAATTCACCTAATTTACTAGTTACCACATTTAGGATTGCTCCCTCCTGCTCTATGCGCTTCTTAACCTGTTGAAACTCTTCAAAGTCAAATCCATCCTCTATCAAAGCAGCTACTTTTCGTGTTTTGATAGAATCATATGAACAGTGATATTCCATACTTAGTGATGGAAATATCTTATCTTCATTATAATTAGGTAATTTAGGATAATCTTCAAAAATCTGCCTTGCCACTTGTAAGGTTTCTTCGGATAGACCATCAGGTACTGCTACACCTACACGATCGGCAACTATCTTCGCTAAATCAGAATCAATCACCACCAAGATGCCTATATACCTCTGACGAACCTCTTCTCGAGTAACCTTCCCTAATTCAAAACTAAATGCATCCTGAATATGCTTTTTACCGATAGGTGTCTGGCTGTGATAAAATATTCGTGCCTGCGAAAAATGATCAGCAAAGGTTTCACTACGTTTTCGTACCTTATCACCACTTGAAGTACCAGGGTCAGTCTCAAAAGGAGTTTCCCCTTTCATTACTGAAGAAAGATAAGGACATCCACTCCCTGAAGAGGAATGAGGATTGTAATTTGGTACTTCTTGTGGGACTTCATGGCGCATCATTCCATCACGTCTAAAATTATGTATGTTTTTTTTTGGTCTATTAATTGGTAATTCATGAAAGTTTGGTGATCCCAATCGACTAAGCTGTGTATCTAAATATGAAAATAAACGTCCTTGCAATAAGGGATCGTCCGAAAAATCAATACCTGGTACCAAATGTCCTGGATGGAAAGCGACTTGCTCTGTTTCTGCAAAATAATTATCTGGATTTTTATTTAATTGCATAGTACCAATGTACTGGATGGGAATTATTTCTTCTGGGATAACCTTAGTTGCATCCATGATATCAAATTCCAGTTTTGCTTCATCCTCCTTTGAAATAATTTGTACTCCAAAATCCCATACTGGATATTTTCCAGCTTCTATTGCATCCCAAAGATCCTCGCGATGAAAATCAGGATTCCTACCGCTTATTTTTTGAGCTTCATCCCATACTACAGAGTGCACACCCAGATGTGGTCTGAAGTGAAATTTCACAAATACGGATGTCCCCTCAGCATTAATTAACTTAAAGGTATTAACACCAAAACCTTGCATCATGCGATAACTGCGAGGAATAGCTCGATCAGACATCAGCCACATTACCGTATGAGCGGTCTCAGGCATTAAAGAAGCAAAGTCCCAAAACGTATTGTGGGCAGATGCAGCTTGTGGAATTTCATTTCGAGGTTCTGGTTTTAAGGAGTGAACCAAATCAGGAAAATTTATAGCATCCTGTATGAAGAAAACCGGCATATTATTGCCTACCAAATCAAAAATACCTTCATCCGTGTAGAATTTAATAGCAAATCCTCTAACATCTCTAGCAAGATCGGTAGATCCTCGCGATCCAACTACAGTCGAAAAGCGGACAAATACTTCTGTTTCCTTATTAGGCTCTGTTAAAAATTTAGCCTTTGTAAATTCTGGTATTGGAGTATGAAGTTTAAAGACACCATGTGCTCCTGCTCCTCGCGCATGGACTACCCTTTCGGGAATACGCTCGTGATCAAAATGAAAAATCTTCTCTCTAAATAGAAAGTCTTCAAGTAAACTTGGCCCTCTCGAACCAGCACGCAAGGTGTTAAAATCATCCTTAATAGGTAACCCTTGATTGGAGGTTAATGCTCTATTCCCTTGAGGACATGCAGAGGTCTTTGCTTCATTTTTTAAACCTGCAATTTTGCCGTTAGTTTTTTTCATAACAGATATAAATTATATGGTAACTACCCTAATTACAAGCCCTATATCAAAAGGTTGAATTCACTTTCAAAAAAGGTAATTACCACGCCTTTAAGTGCGTATTTATACTGCGAAGGAATATTGGGATTTAAATTTCAGATTTACACTTAGAGCAGCTAATTATTTAACTATAAGGATGAACTAATTAGAATTCTAGATTGTTAAAGAAGTAAAGAATTAGAACATTATATATTAATTAAATATTATAGACTATGAAAAAGCACAAAACTAACACTGTCGAAACAGAACAAGAAGATAAATACAAAGATCGTGAGCCAAAAACTGATGTAGAAAGTGATACGGGGAAACGTCCCGAGCACGACAACAGCCCTCTACCACCTAACCCAAATAAAGTAGACAATCATGATGATTAACAGGATTTTTATTTAATTAACTAAATAAAATAAAGGTATAATAAAACTGTACAATCCGCATTTTGCTAAATGAAATTATTATGCAATATATAGATTACAAAAGTAGACCTATTAGATAATAGGTCTACTTTGCTTATCGTACAAATTCAAATTATGAACATGAGATTTTAATACCTCTCGCACTCATTTCTGCTTGTATTGATTCCAAAAATTGACTTTTAAACTGATCAATTAGAGCAACATTACCTACTCCTATTTGTAATGAAAGCTCATAAGTATCTGCCGTAATCGACTGTGTCCAAATTTTGATAGGAATATTTTTATCCACTTCATGAAAAGATAATATTTTATGCCTTAACCATTTCTTCCAGTCCTCTAGTTTAATCTCTTTACCTACAGATAATTGCATATTCACACGTATATCAGAGTCAGAAAATGTCCAATTAACTAATCTACCCGAAAGCAGATCTCCATTTGGAATAATGACGCGAGCTCCCTGATCAGTCAAAAGTGTACTCGAACGAATCCCAATTTCTAGAACCTGTCCTTTTTTATCGGCTAATTCCACATAATCACCTATTTTAAAGGGTTTTTCAAATACTAATATAATTCCCGAAACAAAATTATTGATAATATTCTGTAGCCCCAATCCTATCCCTACACTAAGCGCACCGATGATGACAGTTAACTTATCCATTCCTAGTCCAAGAATACTTATTCCTATCAAAAAGCCAACAACGACTATCAACAACCTAAAAATTGGAAAGAGCGCCATATTTTTGTTTTGCTGTTCTTTGCCGATTGGTATATCAACAATCCTCTTCAACGTTTTCTGTATCCAATTAGCTAAAATAATTACTAGAATAGCAAGGAACAAATTACCATAGGAATACGTAATGTTCCCTAAATTATGGGGAGTATTAAGCAACTTGTCAAATAAAACGGATGCTTCATGAGTCAGATGTAACAAATTAAGTAATACTAACACGACTAAGACAGCACAAAAAAAACGAATTATCCTATCAACGGTAATATACATTTGTCGTATATCAAATCGTCTAAACCAAGATTCTTCACGAGATATGTCGTACTGCTTTTGCAAGTCATGAAGCAGCATATCTCTAAACGATTGAAGAGATAAGCCCTGCAACAGGCCAATCGCAGCAACCAAACTCCACATTCGGGCGATATTTAAATACCCCATGGCCAGTAATATGATAGACAATAACTGAGCTAGCACGATTGCTATGCGGGCATACTTGTGTAAATAACCAATAGGATTATCCAGATCAGTTCGCTTACCTAGGCTCCACAACAAATATATACCAGATAAATTAGCTATACCCGCTATTACTTTGGTCCAAGTAGCCTCCGACAACAATAAGTTGCTTATAACTATGACTGCATAATAGGCAAAAGTAAGCAGTAGAATTCTTTTCTTTAAAACAGATAGTTCACTATATAAAATAATACATAAAAATATAAATACTAGAAGGTAACTAACCTCCAAAACGACCACTGGTAACGTTATATTGGTAAAAGGTAATAAGAGTAAAAATAATATGAATGATTTTAAAATAGGAATCCATATGGGATCATTCTTATGCAAAGGTAATTCATCGGGATTATCTGGAGCCCTTCGTCCCATTTTAAAAATCCAATAAAAGTAAAATAAACTCACTATTAGAATTAACAGCCGATTATTCCACCAGTGCGTATCAAAATACGATAATGAAGCGCCATCTTTAATCCAGTTCTTTTCAATAGTCTTCATCACCTGCTCTCGAGATGAATCATTTATATTATCTGAGACTTGCATCACTAATAATTCCTCTCGACGTTTAGTAGTTGATTCTTGAAGATAATCAACCTCTTGAATAAGCTGCTTAAGTCGGGTTTCCATACGACGAAGTGAATCTGACATATTAGGAACCTGCACCTTAAGGCTATCACTCACATCCAACTCAACTAAGCTTAAAGAATCATTTTCAGATTGCCTTTTTTTATTTATTTCAGCCTTTAAACGAGCGCTATATAACTCTTTACCTAAATCATCCATTAACAAATGGGCGTTCGATAAAAACATCAATGCACTATCAATATATAAAGTATCTGATAAGTTTTTTGACCATGATAATTTACGTTTTACACTATCTACTTCCAGAGACCATTGATCGAGTAGTACTTGCCATTGCTGAATTTTGGTATTTGAAAATTGCACATTTGAAACTGACGAACTATCTTTAAGAGAATCAATACTTTGCCCCCAGCTACAGTTGACAATTAGGTTCAGAATGAAATAAAAAACGATCTTCTTCATCTATTTTTTTTAAAATGTATACCAGTAGTAATCTTAACACTCATTACTAATAAAAGTTCAAAAATATCTTTATATCCTATCGAATCATAATAAATGATTAACCACTTCAAATTAACAATTAAGTATTTTTTTAACAGAATTACACCAGCAATAAGTGGACTTATAAGGTAATAATAATATTATTATTATTTTAACTTTTCCAAACAGTACAAATCATTAAAAACCAATTATTTATTATAAAACAATAGATAATATTAGCCTATAATAAAATTTATATCTAAATCTGAAAAACATTTTAAAGTGAAGCTTGTTTAATTCATTGATATAAAAACAACACAAATTGTTTAAGTAACATTAAAATTTTATCAATGCAAGCAGACATTCTTAATACTGGAAACGTAGCTTTTATGGTACTTGCTACCGTATTAGTATTTGTAATGATTCCTGGATTAGCTTTTTTCTACGGAGGCTTAGTTCCCAAAAAAAATTCATTAACCATGATGACCTATACCTTTGTTTCAATAGGTATTGTTACAGTCCTTTGGACTTTAGGCGGTTTTTCAATGGTATTTGGCGATGATATTGGAGGTTTTGTGGGCAACCCAGCCCACTATTTCATGTTAAATGGCTTAGATTTCTCCATAAACCCCAAGTATGGCGCTACTATTCCATTTTTAATGTTCTTTATGTATCAATTGATGTTTGCTATTATAACAGCACCATTAATGACAGGAGCTATTGCTAGTCGTATTACGATTGTAGGTTGGATCAAATTCTTAGTATTATGGATGATCTTAATTTATTTCCCTGTTGCACATTGGATATGGGGAGGAGGTTTTTTAAGCAAAATGGGATTTGTTGATTACGCTGGCGGGACAGTTATTCATGCTACAGCCGGTTTTAGTGCTTTAATAGGCGTTTTATATCTAGGTAAAAGATTCTTAACTCCCAAAAAAGATTATAGTAATATTAACTTGGTACTCCTAGGTGCTGCATTATTGATGTTTGGCTGGTTCGGCTTTAATTCAGGTGGAGCACTAGCTAGTGGCAAGACAGCCGCTATAGCTTTTACCAATACAGGGATAGCAGCAGGATTCGCTACAGTAGTATGGGTAGCAATTTCTTATTCAAAAACAAAAAAATTCTCCATTATTGAGTTAACCACAGGAGCTGTAGCCGGTTTAGCGACAATTACACCTTGCTCGGGATATGTGACTCCTCAAGCCGCAGTCTTCATCGGAATTATCGCGGCAGTATTCTGTTACTTCTGTTTACAGTTTTCTAGAAAAATGAAATGGGATGATGCTTTAGGCGTATGGGGTGTTCATGGTATGGGCGGCGTAATAGGTAGTATACTTGTAGGCGTGTTTGCTAGTACCGAAGTAAACGGGATAACAGGTGGCCTTCACCAATTCCTTATTCAACTAGCAGGAGTTGCTATTGTAATTATCTACACTGTCATCCTGTGTTGGGTAATATTCAAAATTATTGACTCTTCTAAATCATTACGTGTTTCGGACGATATTCAACAAAAAGGACTCGATCAAGCCTTTATGGAAGAGGTTGAGAATTAATATAAATCAAACTTAGTTTTTACAATATTTATCATTTACAACTATGCATTTAACACCCAGAGAGCTAGACAAATTAACGTTGCTTTCCTTAGGCATTATTGCGGAGCGTCGCCTATTGAAAGGTCTAAAATTAAATTACCCAGAGGCTGTAGCTTATATTACATCAGCTGCTTTAGAAGGTGCACGGGAAGGTAAAACTGTAGAAGAAGTCATGAATTATGCTTCTACAGTTCTCACAAAAGATAAAGTAATGGAAGGTGTAGCGGACATGATCCCATTATTACAAGTAGAGGCTGTATTTACAGACGGATCACGTCTTATCAGTATACATAGTCCAATCAAGTAATTTCAAAACGATTATTATGAGCACGAACAAAACAACAAATTCGAATACTAAGCAAGCGGCTACAGATTCGAATGCTACTATTACCTATGTAGCTGATAAATTATATCCTGGAGTAGCAGGCTTCACTCCTACTACTGCAGTGCCATTAGGCGGCGTTATTTTAGCAAAAGATCCAATTGAGTATCGCCAAAATAAAGCTACAGTAACTGTAACTGTACGTAATACAGGTGACCGTCCTATTCAGGTAGGTTCTCATTTCCATTTCTTCGAAGTGAATCGTTATATGGAGTTTGACAGAAGATTAGCATTTGGTTTTCACTTAAACATCCCAGCGACTACTGCTGTTCGTTTTGAACCAGGCGAAGAGAAAGTTGTAGAGCTAGTAGCTTTTGGCGGTAAGCGTCGAGTAATAGGATTTAACAATTTAGTTGATGGCTATACAGGCGAAGAAGATGCTCCAACATTTTTCCCTGCTAAAATTAGATCATTTAACAAATTAGCAGAATATGGTTTTAAAACCATTTCGGAGTCTGACGCCGAAGCAGAGTTTACAACAAATAAAAAAGGAACTTCTAAATAACTATTCAGATGGCTATTATTTCAAGACAAGAAAACAACAACCTTTTTGGTCCTACAGTA
>CANRHE010000078.1 GCA_947630335.1 uncultured Sphingobacterium sp. | reverse complement strand
TTTCCAATCTTTTGACTTAGCGAAGCAATCGATTGCGGACTTTCGAAGTAGAATTCCCTCAAAATATGCGAGCTGTTTGTATTCAAGATATTTTATATTATGGTTTATAATTATTTAAAGATAATAAAACTTTATTTTAACTTCCAAACACTTATTAAAATATTTATTAAGTATTACTTTCTTTTTATAGTTATCCATATTCTTTATCGAGTTCCAAATTATTAATATCTTCGCATCAATTAGCTTTTTACATGATATAGTCTTTTGAATTTGATAACATAATTAGATAGGTGTTATCAGGTTTATCACATGTAATTTTAAAAAATAAAAGTTTTAAAGATGAAACAACGATATTATTCGCTTGACGTTTTTCGAGGGGCTACTGTAGCTTTGATGATTATGGTTAATAATCCAGGTACATGGTCCTCGATGTTTGCACCCTTAAAGCATGCTCCTTGGGAGGGATGTACGCCTACTGATTTAGTCTTCCCATTTTTCTTATTCGCCGTGGGTAATGCTATGTCCTTTGTTATACCAAGGATGCAAGAGTCTGGTGCTGCTTTTTTTTGGCGTAAAGTTATTAAGCGTACTCTATTAATATTTTTAATAGGTCTTGGGTTGAACTGGTTTCCTTTTGTACAGTGGTCTGATGGAATGCTACAGTTTAGAGAATGGGCAAGCAGTGCTGATCCTACCAAAGGTGTAAGGATATTAGGGGTTTTACAACGGATTGCTATAGCTTACTTCTTTGCCTCAGTTTTGGCATATTATGTCAAGCCTAAGCAATTGATAGCCGTATCTGCATTGATTCTATTAGGATATTGGGTTATGGTTGCATTTTTAGGTGGAGATGATCCTTATTCTTTAGGAGGATTCTTTGGTACTGCTATTGATATTGATGTATTGGGTATTGCTCATATTTATAAAGGTGAGGGTGTACCTTTTGATCCGGAGGGATTAGTAAGTACCCTGCCATCTATTATTCAAGTAGTGTTTGGCTATCTAGCAGGGGTTTTTATTCGAAATCATGGACAAGTAGATTGGTTATGGCCGAAAGTGCCGGTGTCCAAAGAGCCTCACTTTAAATTAGTGTCAGGGTTATTTGTATCTGGATTTATTCTTTTAGTTTTGGGTTGGACATGGGCATTAGGTTTTCCTATCAACAAAAAAATATGGTCTAGTTCTTATGTTTTATACACTACAGGATTAGGTGTGATGACTATAGGTACTATGATTTGGTACATCGAAGTACAAGGTGTAAAAAATAAGTTAACACAGTTTTTCGATGTATTTGGTAAGAATCCACTTTTTATCTTCGTGTTGAGTGGGTTGTTGCCAAAGGCGACCGCTTTAATTCGTATTCCTAACGGTTTTAAAGAAGATGGTACAGCGCTCTATACCACTCCATTTGCTTGGTTTTATAAAAATATTTGTGCGCCAATTCCAGGGCCTACTGAGTTAGGGTCTTTTGTCTATTCATTGATATTTTTAGCTATTATGTGGTCTATATGTTATTGGCTGGATCAGAAGAAAATTTACGTTAAGGTTTAGTCGTAGAATTATTTTGTCATTGAAAATAAGTATTTTGATTTTATGATTTTCTATGTACCTTTGCCTCAATTAACAATTTTAATAACACTTTAATATTATTCAAGAATGTATTTAAGTAAAGAGTACAAAGCTGATATTTTTGCAGAATTTGCTGGATCAGCTGCTAATACTGGTTCTGCTGAAGGACAAGTAGCTTTATTCACTAAGAGAATTGCTCATTTAACAGGGCACTTGAAAAAAAACAGAAAAGATTTTAATACACAACGTTCTCTACAAAAATTAGTAGGTAAGCGTCGTTCATTATTAGCTTATTTGTACAAAACTGATATCAACCGTTACCGTGCGATCATCAAAGGTTTAGGATTACGTGATATCATCAAGTAAGCTTATACAAGTGAAAAAGATTAAAAACCACCCAATTTTGGGTGGTTTTTTTATTTATGAAGGATTTTTTTAGTGCAAAAAATACTTACCTTTGATTGAAATTTATAAAGTCATAAAATTAGATGCATCAATTTAATAAAGAGGACCATGCATCACAATTAAAAAAGAATGAGTTATAACGAGAAAAAAGTAAGTATCGATATGGGTAACGGGCAACCGCCTATCGAGTTATCTACAGGTAAATTGGCAAAGCAAGCTGATGGTTCTGTAGTATTGAAACAAGGGGATACCATGTTATTAGCAACGGTTGTTTCTTCACCAGAGCCAAAAGCTGGTGTTGATTTTTTACCATTGTCAGTTGATTACCAAGAAAAATATGCAGCTACAGGACGTATTCCAGGTGGATTTTTACGTCGTGAGGCAAGATTGTCGGATTATGAAGTTTTGATCTCACGTTTAGTAGATAGAGCATTACGTCCTTTGTTCCCGGCTACATACCATGCCGATACGCAAGTGATGATTTCATTAATATCCGCGGATAAAGATATTATGCCAGATGCATTAGCAGGTTTAGCTGCTTCAGCAGCGTTGGCAGTTTCGGATATTCCATTTGAAGGTCCAATATCTGAGGTACGTGTTGCAAAGATTGACGGACAGTTGGTAATCAATCCAGGTGTTTCGGCATTAGCTAATGCTTCCTTAGAGTTTATCATTGCTGGTTCTGCTCAAGATATTGTGATGGTAGAAGGAGAGGCTTCAGAAATTTCGGAAGCTGAAATGGTAGAAGCTATTGCTTTTGCTCATGAAGCGATAAAAAAGCAAGTGGCAATTCAGTTAGACCTAGCGGATCTAGTTGGCGCTAAAACTAAGCGTGAATTTTGTCATGAGCCTTCAGACGAAACTTTAAGATCGGAAGTTTTCTCAGCAACATATGATAAGGTTTATGCAGTTGCAAAATCAGGATCTACTAAACATGAGCGTACGGTTAAATTTGCGCAGATCGGTGAGGAGTTCTTTTCGTTATTTGACGAAGATCAATTAGATGATGATAAGAAATTCTTATTGAAAAAATATTTCCACGATGTTCAATATGAAGCTGTTCGTAATTTAGTATTAGACGAAGGTATACGTTTGGATGGTCGTGATGTACGTACAGTTCGTCCTATATGGTCAGAGGTTGATTACTTGCCTGCAGCGCATGGTTCAGCAGTATTTACACGTGGAGAGACGCAATCATTGACTTCAGTTACTTTAGGTGCTAAAGACGATGAGCAAATGATTGACGGAGCTTTCATTAATGGATACAATAAATTTATATTACACTATAACTTCCCAGGATTTTCTACAGGTGAAGTAAGACCTAATAGAGGTGCAGGTCGTCGTGAGATTGGTCACGGTAACTTGGCATTACGTTCGTTGAAGCAGGTATTGCCTGCTGATGCGGAAAACCCTTATACTATTCGTGTAGTATCTGATATTTTAGAATCAAATGGTTCTTCATCAATGGCTACCGTTTGTGCGGGTACATTAGCATTATTAGATGCAGGTGTTAAATTAAAAGCACCAGTGTCAGGTATTGCTATGGGTTTAATTACGGATGAGAAATCAGGTAAATATGCTATCCTTTCCGATATCTTAGGTGATGAAGATCATCTTGGTGATATGGATTTTAAAGTTACAGGTACTGAAAAAGGTATTGTAGCTTGTCAGATGGACTTAAAGATCAATGGTCTTAAATGGGAAGTTTTGACACAAGCATTGGATCAAGCTAAAGAAGCTCGTTTGCACATCTTAGGTGAGATGAATAAGACGCTTGCAGCACCTAGAGAAGATTACAAGCCACACGCTCCACGTATTATTCAATTAACAATTGATAAAGAATTTATCGGTGCAGTGATTGGACCTGGTGGTAAAATTATTCAAGAGATGCAACGTGAGACTGGCGCTACTATTTCTATCGAAGAGGTTGATGGCAAAGGTATTGTTCAAATTTTTGCGGACAATAAAGCGGCAATTGATGAGGCTACTACTCGTATTAAGAACATTGTGGCTAAACCAGAAATTGGAGAGACATACGAAGGTAAAGTTAAATCTATCATGGCTTTCGGAGCATTTGTAGAGATTATGCCTGGTAAAGATGGTTTATTACATATCTCAGAGATTGATTGGAAACGTCTTGAAACTATGGACGGTATATTCAAGGAAGGTGATATGGTTACAGTGAAGTTGTTAGATGTAGATAAGCAAGGTAAAATGAAACTTTCTCGTAAAGTTTTATTACCTCGTCCACCACGTGAAGATAAACCAAAAAAAGACGAAAAGCCAGCTGCTCCTGCATCGGATGCACCTCAAGCTTAATCTTTCGAGGTTAACATATAATATAAAAAGGCTCTTCTGTATCAGAAGAGCCTTTTTATATTAAGAGTACTTTTTGTGATTTGTGGGCTATTAATTGCATCTTTGCTAGAACAGTTATTTCAATTTATATTATTCATGAAAATAAAGGTAGGATTTGGATTTGATGTTCATCAAATAAAAGAAGGACATCCTTTTGTACTTGGAGGAGTGACCTTAGATCATCATGCTGGAGCATTTGGTCATTCAGATGCAGACGTGTTAGTTCATGCTATCTGTGATGCTATTTTAGGAGCGGCTAATTTAGAGGATATTGGCTATCATTTTCCCAATACGGACGATCGTTGGAAAGGGATAAGTAGTCTTGTATTACTCCAAGAGTGCGTTCGTCTGATTACTGAAAAGGGTTGGACACTCGGCAATATCGATGCTATGTTATGCTTAGAAGCGCCAAAAATAAAACCATACATTGCAGCAATGAAAGAGCATATCGCTCAAGCGGCAGGGATAGACGTGGAAGATATTTCCATCAAGGCCACTACCAATGAGACGATGGGGTTTATCGGTCGTGAAGAAGGAGTAGTAGCTTACGCTGTTTGCCTAATCAATAAGTAATAATTATCGCGCTTGTTTTTTGAAGTAGTGTAAAGCGATTAATAAAGCAATTATCGCTAATACGCCCGCTAATATAAACGGTGCCCCAGGGAAATAAATAGATGAATCTGTTTTCTTCGAAAAAGTTGAAAACAGATTTGTCATTATAAGTGGACCGAGTATCGCTGTCAACGATATGACTGATGTCACTCCCCCTTGTATTCGTCCCTGTTCATTATCAGGTACTAAGTTTGAAATCTCTCCTTGTAATGAAGGTCCCGTTATCCCGGCCAATACATAAGGGATGCTAATTACAAATAGCATCCAACTTTCATATGCGAACCCATACAATGGGAAAGAGAATATATACAATATAATACCTATTATTATCGACTTACTATTCCCCAGTTTTGGAACAATAATACGTATTAACCCTGCTTGGACAATCATCAGAAGAGTTCCAATAAATCCCAAGGAGAAACCAACCATTTTTTCATCCCAACCAAATTTTTCCATAGTATAATATGACCACGTGCTTTGGACTGAATGTGTAGCCATATTAATCAGAAAAATACAAGTAATCAAAGGTAGGATTACCGGGTGTGATTTGATATGTAAAAAGGCACCTACTGGATTTGCAGCTTTCCAATCAAATGGACGTCTTAACTGTGGTTTAAGCGACTCAGGAACCACAAAATATCCATAGATAAAATTTAAAAAACATAATGCTGCCGCTGCAAAGAAAGGTACGCGAGCACCATAATGCCCTAATAAGCCACCCAAAACGGGTCCTATTACAAAACCTAATCCAAAAGCAGCCCCTAATAGACCAAAGTTTTGCGATTTCTTGTCGGCTGTACTGATGTCTGCTATATAAGCTGCAGCTACTGTAAAGCTGGCACCTGTTATGCCCGCTATAAATCGTCCAACGAACAACCATAATATGCTTGGCGCGATACCCATAAACAAATAGTTGATACTAAAACCTACTAAGGAAATCAATAAAACAGGTCTCCGGCCGTATTTGTCACTAAGATTACCTAATATAGCAGCAAATATAAATTGCGTAATGGCATAAGTAAATACTAGCCAGCCCCCGTATTGCGACGCTTGGCTAATGTCTCCACCGATAAGCTCTTGAATTAATTTAGGAATTACGGGAATTATTATTCCTAAACCTATGGCATCTATGGCTACAGTTATGAAAATAAAAAGTAGTCCTGATGATTTCTTAGCTTGCATATTCCGGTCTTGTTTGGCGTCCAATTTATGTAATTTTTGCGGTAAATTAAATTAATTATCAATGAACTATATATTTAACAGTAATTAATATAAATCAATTTAATATTTTTACTTCTTTTTAAGAGATTTGTTAATGGTAACATTTTATGCGTATACTTCTCAGAGGCTTATCTATTTAATAGGTGAGATATTCTAAGGAATTTAAATACCTTTGTAAAAATTAAGTACTTGTTATTTACTGATATTAGTAATACGATGAGAACTGTGTTATAAAAATTTAGTGTTCATAAATGAAGAGAGAATCAAAGAATAGTAAACTTACATCAGAAGATATTAAACGTTATACACGTCGATTTTGGCTATTTTTTATTGGCGTAATATCCATTGGGGTATTAATCCTATTTTGTGCACGAATTGGCTTATTTGGAGAATTACCAAGCTTCGCTGATTTAGAAAACCCGAAGAGTAATTTGGCGTCGGAGATTTTGACCGATGATAATAAGGTTTTAGGAACCTATTATTTACAAAATAGGTCTAATGTCAAATATAGTGAGTTGTCACCCTTTCTGATAGAAGCATTAATAGCTACCGAAGATAAACGGTTTTATGATCATTCAGGGATAGATTATTCGCGTACCATCACGAGTGTTTTTCATACCTTGACGGGTAGAAAACAAGGCGGTAGTACCATTACGCAGCAGCTCGCTCTAAATTTATTCTCCGAACGACGCGAACGCAATCCTCTTAAGCGTATATTACAAAAACTTCAAGAATGGATTACTGCAGTTCGTCTAGAGCGTAACTATACTAAGGAAGAGATCATCATGATGTATTTTAATACAGTTGATTTCGGATACAAAAATACGTA
The DNA here is from genome assembly GCA_947630335.1 of uncultured Sphingobacterium sp. Taxonomy (GTDB): domain Bacteria; phylum Bacteroidota; class Bacteroidia; order Sphingobacteriales; family Sphingobacteriaceae; genus Sphingobacterium. The sequence continues at coordinate 4,406 of CANRHE010000078.1, read as the reverse complement.
TGGTATTAAATCGGCGTCTAAAACATTTTTTAGTACTACCCCTGATAAGTTAACTGCGGATCAAGCAGCTATTTTGGTAGGTATGCTAAAGGGGCCTACTTTATATTCTCCGGTTAGAAATGAAGAGAATGCTCTAAAGCGACGTAACCAAGTACTCTTAAATATGCATAATGCAGGTTTCTTAACGGAAGCGCAATACGAGCATGACAAAACTAAACCTATAGGATTGAAGCTTAATATCTCCACCTATGGTGAAGGTTTGGCGGCTTATTTTAGAGCCTCGCTTAAAGATGAAATCAAGAAGGAGTTTAAACGTTTGGCAATAACGAAGCCTGATGGAACTCCTTATGATTTGGATCGTGACGGCTTGAAAATCTATACGCCGATTAATTATACGATGCAACAATATGCAGAAGAAGCTCAAAAGGAGTGGATGATGGTACTACAGCGCGAGTTTAATAAACAATGGCGTAATAAGGATGCTTTCTCCAATGCGGAGCGTAAGAAGCTACTAGAATCTGGAATGCGACGTTCGGATCGTTATCTTCAGATGAAGGAAGACGGAGCTACTGATGAAGAGATTAAAAAAGCATTCAATACCAAAGTAAAAATGGAAATTTTTACTTGGAAGGGTAATGTGGATACTTTGATGACTCCATTGGACTCTATAAAGTATAATAAACTGATATTGCGTAATGCAATTATGGCTATGGAACCGCAAACTGGTCATATAAAAGTGTGGGTAGGTGGTGTTAACTTTGAACATTACAAATATGATCAAGTTAAACAAGGTACTCGCCAAGTAGGTTCTACAGCTAAGCCATTTACATATGCCGTCGCTATAGATAATGGCTACTCTCCATGTTTCAGCGTTCCTAATTATCAACAGACTTATGGTAATTGGACACCTAGAGGTGTGGTACAAGGTGGATCACCTATAACTCTAAAGAATGCTATTAAATACTCTCAAAACTTTGCCACTGCCTATGTTATCAATGAAGTGGGAGCTGCCAATGTTGCAGAGTTGACAAAGAAGATGGGTATTACTTCAGAGGTGCCTAATTATCCATCCATAGCATTAGGCGCATACGATGCTTCGGTTTATGATATGGTAGGTGCTTATTCGGCTTTTGTAAATCATGGGACATGGGTTGAGCCCACGATGATATTGCGTATTGAGGACAAAAATGGATCCCCTATCTATGAGCGTACCCCTAAAGTGGTGAAAGCCTTGAATAGTGAATCGGCTTACATCATGGTCGAGATGCTCAAAGGGGTTGTTGATGGAGGTACAGGTTCTCGTCTTCGTCGTAAAGAATTTGGAGGCCTGACCAATCCTATTGGTGGTAAAACGGGTACTACCAATGATAACTCGGATGCTTGGTTTATAGGTATTACTCCTCAGTTAGTTACTGGAGTTTGGACAGGTGCAGAAGACAGAGGTATTAGTTTTAGCAATATGCAATATGGTCAAGGAGCAGCAGCTGCGTTGCCTGTTTTCGGATTATTTATGCGTAAAGTATATGATGACCAATCATTGCACTACACTAAAGAGGATTTCCCTAAACCTCCTGGAGGTTTAAGTAGGGTTATAGACTGTTCACAATATCAAGGGGAGTATCAAGGTCATTCCTCCGATTCGCAGCCTTCTATTCAAACAGAGCAAGAAGAAAGATTAGGCTTCTAGTTTTTTATTAAAATTTACATAAATCGGACGGCATATTTTGTAATTTGCCGTCCGATTATTTTTTTATGGGAACATTTGATTACAAAGAAGAGATAAGAAGGATACCGCATAAGCCAGGTGTTTATCAATATTTTGATAAAGACGATGTGTTGATTTATGTGGGGAAGGCAAAGAACTTAAAGAATCGAGTATCGTCTTATTTTGTTAATGAGAATCAGCACAACTCCAAGACTAAAGTTTTAGTTCGCAAGATTCAACGAATAGCATTTACTATTGTTGATACAGAGATTGATGCGTGGTTGCTAGAAAATAATCTTATCAAAAAGCACAAACCTCGGTATAATGTCATGCTTAAAGATGACAAGACATATCCTTGGATTGTGATTAAGAATGAACCTTTTCCACGTGTTTTTTGGACGCGTAATTACATAAAAGACGGTTCAAAATATTATGGACCCTATGCGTCTTTAGGTATGATGCATGTCGTATTGGATACGATAAGAGAGCTTTTTCCGCTACGTACGTGTGCCTTAAACTTATCTCAGGAAAATATTGCTAAAGGTAAATTTAAAACCTGTCTTGAATATCAAATCGGCAATTGTAAAGGACCCTGCGAAGGTTTGCAAAGCCGAGAGAATTATGATCAAAATCTCAGTGATATCAAAGATATTTTGAATGGAAAGATTAGCGTAGTAACGAATAGAATTAAAGAGCAACTCCAACATGCGATCGAACAGTTGAATTTTGAAGAGGCCCATATACTTAAGACTAAATTGGATAAGCTTGATAATTATCAAAGTAAGTCTACGGTAGTTAGTTCTTCAATAACCAATATCGATGTATTTAGTATAGCATCTGACGATTCTTATGCTTTTGTGAATTTCTTGAAAGTAATGAATGGGGTTGTTATTCAGACCCAAACACTAGAAATGAAAAAGCGATTGGACGAAACCGATGCAGAGTTGTTGGCTATAGCAATACCAGAGATTCGCAACCGTTATAAGAGTGTTTCACGCGAAGTTATTGTGCCATTTTTATTAGAGATTGAAGGGCTCCATGATGAGGTGAAAATACATGTTCCGAAAGCAGGAGATAAGCGTAAATTATTAGATCTGTCCTTGAAGAATGTCGCTTATTTTAAGAAAGAGCGATTGTTACATTATGAAAAGCTAAATCCAGAAGTTCGTACAGAACGTCTCTTGTTGCAGATGCAGAAGGATCTACGATTGAATACCTTACCTCGACATATTGAATGCTTTGATAACTCCAACATACAAGGGAGTTTTCCAGTTTCCGCCATTGTAGTCTTCAAAGATGGCAAACCCTCTAAAAAAGATTACCGACACTTCAATGTGAAGACAGTGGAAGGGCCGAATGATTTCGCAACAATGGAAGAAGCTGTTTTTAGGCGATATAAGCGAGTTTTGGATGAAGGCATGCCGTTGCCTCAATTGATTGTGATTGACGGAGGTAAAGGACAATTAGGGGCTGCATTAAAGAGTCTACGCTTATTAGGTATTGAAAAGAAGATGACTGTAATTGGTATAGCCGAACGATTAGAAGAACTATTCTATCCAGGGGATCAATACCCATTGCATTTGGATAAGCGATCAGAAACACTCAAGGTTATTCAGCATTTGCGGGATGAGGCACATCGATTTGGTATTACCTTTCACCGTAATCAACGCAGTAAAAAGACTTTTGTTTCCGAGCTAGACGATATCCCTGGTATTGGAAAGGTGACAGTAACTAAGTTATTGACGGCTTTCAAATCTGTCACAAGGATTAAGAAATTAAGTGATGAAGAATTAAAACAAGTATTAAACACGAAGCAGATTCAATCGTTGCGTGCATATTTTGAAGAGAAAGGCGTATAGAAAATAAAATGCGCCAGTGTTCACACTGGCGCATTTTATTATATGAGGTATTAGTCGTCGTATCCAAACCTCTTTAAGTGGTTCTTTTTAGCGCGCCAGTCTGGTATTACTTTTACGAAAAGTTCTAAGAAGACCTTTCCTCCAATAAATTCCTCAATATCTTGGCGTGCATACGTTCCTACCTTTTTTATCATAGACCCTGCTTTTCCAATAAGAATATTTTTTTGAGAATCTCTCTCTACGATTATTTCAGCAGCTATCTTTGTGATATTAGCTTCTTCTTTATACGATGTTACCACGACTTCAGTACTGTATGGTATTTCCTTGTCATATAGTTTGAAGATCTTTTCACGAACAATTTCAGAAACAAAAAATCGCATTGATTTATCTGTCAACTCATCCTTTTCATAATAAGGTGGGTGAATAGGTAAGTGCTCCTTGATATAATCCATGATCGGAGGGATATTATAACCTAGTAGAGCAGAGATGGCAAAAATTGCTTCAGGGTTCAATTTCTCTTTCCAATATTCAATTTTAGCAAACACCTCTTGTTCTGATGATTTGTCGATTTTATTGATCAGTACGACTACTCTAGCTGTTGTATTTAATAATTTTTCTAGAACATCATTTTCATCATACTTTTCGTTTATGTCTGTAACAAAAAGAATAATATCAGCATCAACTAAGGATCCTTGAACAAAATTCATCATAGATTCTTGCAAAGAATATTTTGGGACGATTACACCAGGTGTGTCCGAAAATACTATTTGATAGTCCTCGTCGTTGACAATTCCCATAATACGATGGCGTGTAGTTTGTGCTTTAGAGGTGATGATTGACAT
>CANRHE010000077.1 GCA_947630335.1 uncultured Sphingobacterium sp. | reverse complement strand
ATTTGCCGTCGCGAAAAGAAATGAACCTTTTGTAAAATTAATTGATTGATTACTTGTTTTTATCTTAGAATGCTCAGTAACCAAGGCTCAGTGACCGTTTTACTTTGAATTTATTAGATATTGTTGAACTGGTTAATCGTTGAACTGTTGAATCGTTGAAACGTTGATCCCGATTAGCTATCAGCAGTCAGCAGTCAGCAATCTGACCACTGAAAACTGACCACTTTTTACTTTTTAACAACTTGTACCGTGGCGGTGCTGCCTTGGGCAGTAGTAACTTTTATAAAATAGCTACCGCTTGCTGCGCCGTGCAGGTTTATTTGGTTAGTGCCGTTAAACATGCCTTTTTGTATTTGTTGACCCAATACGTTGTAAACCTCATAATTTTGTAAGGTTTCCTGAGTTTCAATATTTACAATATCATTGGTTGGGTTGGGGTACACGTTTACGTTTAGGTTGTTAAACTTATCGGTGCTTACTGCCGTACCACAGGTGCTGGCACCTAGTTTGGCTACAAAGAAATCGTAATGCCCATTGCCCATTAACATAGGTATGCTGCTGTGCTGTGGAAACAAATACCCCTCAAAAGCACCGCCTACTACATAGTTGCCGTCGTTATCTACGGCTACTGCGGTTAGCATGTGCATGCTGCCCATACTGCCCTGAATATCGTGCATGCCTACAACTGCACCTGTATTTTTATTAAAACGCATTAGTAGAGGATCGGGTTGGTTATTTGGCCCACGGTTTATGCTAAAACCGTCCCAAATGGTATTGTTACCCATGGTGGCAAAAGCAACCTCGTTGGCATTGTTACGCAATGCTAAACCAAAGCCCCAATACATACCCGTATCTGCTGATACTGAGTTATAACCGGTAGGCGTGCGTGCCCACTGCACCGTACCACTGCTGTTTAATTTGGCTATAAAAGGCATGTTACCTGATACTGAAAGATTAAAAGTATAAGGGTTATTTGTAGGGTTTTTAGTATCTATAATTTTTACAAAACTGCCTGGGTTACCACTTGTGAAAAATTTGCCTCCAACATAAAGATCCCCGTTAGTCTCATCTACTACCAAATCGTAAATACGGCAATCATCATTATTTTGATTTAAATTAACATCCATCGCACGGCGCCAGATTTCACTGCCATTTGTGGCATCTATTGCCAAAACATAGGCATTGTGGGTAAATGCCGTGCCGGCATAAGTTAACGGTCTGTTTTCGTTTGTGTTTACATACGACCTAAAACCTGCTAGGTAATAACGGTTGCGGGATTCGTCTAACTTAAAAGTAAAGCTTGGTGGTACAAAAGAAGAACCATCTGCCATAGGTAATTGCATACTGCTTATATAATTACCATTAGTATCGTATTTAATTAAATGATGTTGAGAACCTGTAGCAGGTACTATTATGTTACCGTCTATAAATGTACCTTCTGTAAACCCTGCTATAAAGTGAATAGTGTCGTTACTTTCTATTAATATATCATATAATATAGTAGTATTATAAGTATTACCATTTACATTCCCTTGTAACGCCTTTTTCCATACAAACTGACCGTTGTTGCTGTATTTTACCAAAAAAGAAGTTTTCCAGCCATCGCTTATCGTATTTAGGTTGCTTGGAGGTGCAGGCAAAATTTCGGTGGGGCTAAAATGTACGGGGTAAGTACTATTACCAAGACTTAAATGGGTAAGAACATATACGTCATTGTTGCTGTCTAATGCTATTTTATAAGCATCATCAAACAGCCCCCCCCCCCAATTGCCTGGCTCCACCGCACTGTGCCATCACAGGTGGTTGAAAAAATAAAAATATCGTTGCCACCCAGTTGGTTGCCATATACGGTTACCGGCTGCCCGGCTAGCGCGGGGTTACCGTTCGTTATTCTGCCTATAAAATAGTAATTATTGTCGGTACCTATTTGTACATCAAAAACCTGTTCTACCCGGTACAAACCACTGCTTGTGCTTAAGCTGCCTCCGCCGTTTATTGCCCAGTCCCATTCGTATTGTTGGGCGGTTGCTGGGATGGATAATAGAGAATAGAGAATGGAGAATAGAAGGATTTTAAAATTTGGAAATTTAGGAATTTGGAAAGTAAGTGTTTTGTTTATTGAGACTCCTACGGAGTGACAAACTGGATGAGATGCTGAATCAAGTTCAGCATGACAAAGAGTATTACTTTTATGTAATTTATTTTTCATAGTTATATTGTTAATTTGTTTAATCGTTGAGATCCCTCGTTACCTCGGGATGACAATTTTGACTTCTCGATACACTTCGTTACTCGAAGTGACGTATAAAAATAATAAAAAAGGTGTTAAAAGCCTACGCTTTCAACACCTTTTAATTGTTAATGGTTATTTTTTAATTAATTTTTGCTGTGCAATGTTTACACCATCTGCTTGCAGGTTTACAATATAGGTACCCGGTGACAGGTAGCTAATATTTAACTGCACTTCGCCTTGTTTGCCGGTTACTTTTTGCTGTAAACGCTGTACGCCGGTAACGTCGTAAACCGCAATGCCTGTAGCATTCTGGTATTGCGAACCTACATTAAAAGCAGCTACTGCAACTTCGGTTGCCGGATTAGGACTTACCACCAACAAGGCGTCTGCCGCTATGTCTTTGGCTGCTGTTGCCACACTGCTGCTGTTAGTACTGTTGGTACCTTTTGACGAACGACAGCCGTAGTCTAAATCAATATGTGGCATGGCGCTGTAAAAGATACAGCCAGAAGCTGTTGAAATAGCCAACTGGTAATCGCCCGACTGGTTTACCAATTGGTTAGGTATAAAGGTGTTGTTGCCCATTTGGGTTACGCCACCATTTACCGTCCATTCATAACCTTCATAAATACCAAACGGTGCCAATAAATAAGAACCTAAACTTGCACAAATTTTGTAACAGCCCTGTGGTACAATCCACAACGTACGTTCGGGGTTGTGCGGTGTTTGCACTTGTGCCGTAATACTACAGCCCGTTGGTGCAGTATAGGTTACACTGTACGCGCCACCATGGGCTACTTCTATAACTTGCCCTACCATACCATTGCTCCACACATAGGTACCGTCAGCCGGACCATTTGCGGTTAACTCTAAAGTATAAGGCTGGCAGTTTACTTCGTTAAAACTAATATACGGTGCAGTTAGCTGTGAATGAAACACTACCACTGCCTCAAAACTATTTACACAACCGGTATCAGACGGCAAACGGGTTTCAAACGCATAAGTATGGCTACCCGGTGGTAACCCGCTTAAGGTAAGCGTTAGGTTGGTAGCACCTGTTACCCAGTTGTTGTATCCTGCGGGTAACGATGGGCCTGTCCAACGGTGTTCTACGTTAGGATCGGTATAAATACCTGTTAAGGTGGTGCTTTCGCCGTAACACACGCTGGTGTTGCCGTTTATGCTTGCAAACGGTGGTGTACGCATGGTTACTATTGCAGGGTTAAGAGACATGCCGTAAAACTTACAGCCGTCGGCATCAATCAATACCGGCCAGTAGCTGCCGCTTGCAGTTGGGGTATAGGTTAAGCCGGTGGCTACCTGTACGTTGTCGCGCATCCAAATGGCATCAGTTGGGCTATCTGTAAAAGGATTTGGTTGGAATTGTAAAGGCGTAACCGTGCTGCCTTCGCAAAAATCTAAACCGGGCGGTGTTATGCCTCCAAAAAATTCTGCTTTAAAAATATCTACTTGCTCATCAGCCGATTCAAACATACAGCCGTACTGGTTGTACACTCTTAATTTTATTGGATGTGTTCCTTCCGTTGAAATATTAATTTGCGTACTTAGTCCTGCTGCCACATAACGGGTATTTAAGTAATGCCATTCGTAGGTGTAGCCCGGTAACATGGCACTTGGTAGTGTTAGCGTTATAGGCTCTTCGGCGCAATACTGTGTAGGGGTTATTGTAAATGTTGTAGGCGGCGGGCCGTCTATAACTACCTGTATGGTAGTTTCACAATTGGGTATCGGGGTACCGTTTGCGGTAGTTTCCGTTGTACTTAACACCATTTTGTAAGTGTGTGTACCCGGACCAACCCCTGTAACCAGCGCACTTTGCCCGCTACCCAGTGGGTTATTTGCGGCATCAAAATACGTAATATTTACCAGTGCCGCATCAATATCAAACATTTTGCTGTTGTTTTTAAGCTCAATGTTATAGCTATTGCCACCCATACAAGTAACTACATACCGCAGTATAGGCTGGTAATGGTTGCGTACGGTTATAGCTGTTATAAAGGTATCGGGACAGCCTGCATAACGTACTTTTACCATAAGTTCGTAAAGCCCAACATTATTAATGTTAAACTGTGAATCGTTGTTAGTAAACGTTCCTAAAGTAGCTCCAAAAGTTACAGCTTCCCATTCTACGTTTACGATAGATGGTACAGCAGCTGGATCATACGTTGCGTGAAGGTTTACCGTACCGCAAGGCAGCCAGTCATAGGTAAGGGTAGGTATCGGGTTAAACCCCAAAGTACAGCCACTACCCCCCGGATTGCCCGGGCCACCTGGTGAACAGCTTTCAAAAATCCTGATTTTGTTTGATATAATTAAACAGCCGTTTACATCGGTTACCTGTACGTAGTATTCACCGGCACCTGGAAAATAACCGTTGTTTAATGTCAAAGTAGTCATACCCGGACCGCTTACAGGAGTCAACAGGTTGTTGTCATGATACCAGTTAAAAGTATCAGAACTTGTTACTCCTGTAGAAAATGATGCTTTTAAATCAATACTAAAAGCATTAGAAGTACATACTGTATTTACAACACTTTCATTGAATATTTCTACGGTGGTAGCGGGCAATATGGTTACTGCTTTGTTTGCTACAATTGTAGTAGTGCAACCAAAAGGACTTACCAACTTTACCGTTAAAATACCACCTATAGAAGCCGAATTACTAGGGTTAGTAAAATTCTGTGGAATATTATAAATAATAGAGCCATTATACGGAGCCGTGTGTAATAACACACCATCGTATAAAAAATGAAGTGTTCCCAAGCCTGCCGGTGCTGATGAACTTATTGGAACATCAAAAAACGGAGTACCAGGGCAAATAGGGTCTATTGTGCCAATGGTTAACGAAATGTTGTCAATTAAGTTGATCTGGAAAGGTATCGAAATTTCTTTTTTACCACATTTGGTAGCTTCTACCACCAGATTACCTGCCGTAACCCCTAAGCTTACTTCGTTTAAAGCAATGGTTACGGTACCGTCGTTAACACCGCTAATGATGCTTCCGAAGTTAGGCGGCGTTAATTTCCATTCTAAATGATCTACGTCAACACCACCCAAATCTACCGTAAAAGTATATATACTGCTTGGACAAAACATGCTTAACCCACTATCATTTATAATTGTTGGGTTTACTACCACCTCGTTAACGCTATATGTTACAGGAGCCGATGTACAAATAACACCATTTTTAACATACTGTTTAACTACGGTTACCGTTGCTGTTGCATTGTTAAATGCTATGGCAACTTCGTTACCGGCGTTACTACCTATTACATCGCCACCCGTAACACTCCATATATAAATAGCCCCCGGATCGTTCTCTGTAACACTGTAAATATACGGTACATTTAAACACACTTTAGCGGGACCTGCAATACCACCTGTAATTACCGGTGTTGGTATTACGTTAACTATAAAAGGATCGCTAATACAGCCGTTGTTATTTGCCGTAATTACATAAGAACCACCGGTGTTAAAAGTGTACGATGTAGTTGCGTTAAAATCGGTATGCACCAAGGTGTTGCCTAACCTAATTTGCCATACTACGGGTTGCCCATTGCTTGAATCAAAGGTATGAGTTACCCCGGTACACACTGTTGTAGGATCGGGGCTCAAAACACCAACATTCTCTACTACTTCAATCACAAAGCGCTCAATTCTTCCGCCGCAATCATCCTTTCCTAAAAGCGTATTACGGTAATCTACGTCTAAATAGTAAGTACCAGGAGCCAATCCATCGACCATAATTTCATTACGCTGATCGGTATACACGATCATAGGGTGGTTGGGATCACCATTAATTCTCCAATCAAACTCGGTTGTTGGCCATTGTGGCAAAGTATATTTCGCCTGTTTACCCTGACAGATTACGTTAGGTCCCTGAAGGATTGCATTATGAACAATTACAGGAATCTTAATAGTGTTCCAGTGTGGACAGTTACAATATGATCGGTAGCTGATATAGCCAAAACCGTCTGCAGGATCAACCTGATCCCAAACTACATCAATGGAAGAGCTTCCGCTGCCGCCACCAACAATACTACCTCCTATAACTTCCCAATCGCCACCGCAACCATCGTTTGCGTTATACGTTTCTTGTCTGTATTCGCAGGTTACGTTTAAACAGGAAATTTCGATAGGTTTTGCATCTTCAATATCCACATAAAATTCGTAGGTAGCGGTACAATTACAACTGTTGGTAACGGTTAAAGTTATATTGTAACCACCCGAACCAGCATACGTATGGGTAGGTTCAAACGCGTTTGAAAAGGTACCGTCGCCAAAATCCCATAAATAATTTACAATAGCAGAACCGTTGTTTTCTGTTGAAAGATTATTAAATGAAATAGGAGTTCCTACACAAAAGTTTTGTTGATACGGATCGGGACCGTCAACTAAAAATTTAGCTTCTGGTCGCACAATTTTTTCAATACAAATGGTACGTGTTACCACTGTATTGTCAGTGTAAGTGATTGAAATTGTTAGGCTTCCGCCACCAAAAGCGCCCCAGCTAACATAAGCATTGGTGTTATTACCCGAATTTAGGATACCACCACTTACTTGCCACTGTACATTTGCAATGTTGTTACCTTGTAAAGTATATGTTACATAGCTGTACTCGCAAAAACGGATACAAGTACCATCTTGCATACCCTCCATAAGGTTCACTTGTGTACTTGGGGCTTGATTTTCTCCTTCGCCTTCACCGTCTTTTACCTCATCGTCATACCTAATACAACCTACTTGCTGATCCCACGTAAGTACGGCGGTGTTAGGTGTTTGTGCCTTTAATCCGAAAGACAACAGGAACATCAGTATGATGCCCAACGCCCGAATGGGCGGATTTGTAATTTTTATCATCTTTTTAATGTTTTTAATTAAAAAATGTTTGTCTGGGTGCAACCGATACCTAAACCGGTAGTTTAAAGGTTAATAATTGTTTTTAGTTTTGAGTTGATGGTTAATGATTGTTTGTTTAAAATTTAAGTTTGGTGTATGTGCGGGATGTATACTTTAGTCCTAGTAATACCCCATTTTATTTACGTGATTTATAAAAAGCCACACGTGATCAACTAACAACACACGTGCGGCCGAAGTAAGCAACATAGGTGTTTGATATAGATGCTATTTTACGTCCGGACTATGATCTGTCCAGTAGTCCTCCTTTTTATTCTTTTTAAGGGCGTATATTTTTTCTTACAATACGTTCACCGTTCCTTCTTATACAGCAATCAGTATTTTTATGCTTGCCGTACTGTCATAAATTTCTTTTGTCGAAACTTTTTGCAACTTTACGCAAGCAGCTACTCCATCTCGGGTTTGCAAAGTATTTGTAGGGCTGTTTATTAAACCGTAGGCTTTGTTTTTACCCAATAGACTGTTAACCGGCATATTACTTTAATTTAATTAAAATTTTTGGGACTTAGAACTCCGTAATTACGTGCAGCACTTCTTTTTCATGATCTTCTTTGCACCTTTTTAATACCCGCACCCAGGATTATCATCTGTGTGCGGGATGGGTAATTTAGGTGATCTTCTTCTTCTCATATATTGTTATTGCTGTGTAATTTTAACTAAAGCCACATTAAATACTGCATTGGCGGGGCTTTTTTCAAAACCTTTAACGGCAGCTACAATATTTTTCTTGGTCCACGTATCATCTTCAATTGGATCACCTTTTGTCTCATATAGGTAGGTAATTATAAATTGAAGCTGCATTTTTTCTGTCGGGGTTAAAATTATATCCGTCTGAACCGTATCAGCAAGCACCAAATAATCAACATCCTGTGTTTCGGCAATGGTATCAAAATACCCAGTCATTTGTGGCGACACGTTTAAATTTTCATAGAAATCCTCATAATCGGTAACAAACATGGCTGCTTCAGTTGTAGTTGGTAAAACAAAACCCACAGGTTTTAATGAAGTGAACAGTGGTACATATAGCGAGGCAGACTCTAATAGTACTATTTTTTGGGAAAGTGTTGTATTATTATCATCAAAGTGGGTTGAATAACTAGCACAAAGCTGCTGCGTTATAAATGCCAAATCTATTTGCGCAGGTTTACCTTGTGCTGCAATACCTGACGTATCAGATGAATGCATATTTGGATATTGTTCATAGTCTTCAGCATCACATGCCATCAAGAAAAATAGAAATCCTAGAGAACAGATAAATGTAGTTTTTGTCATAATAGTTTTGAATTTAAAAGTTATATATATGGAGATAAATAATTTTTGTACGGGAAGTAATCAAATTTATACAGTTGATTTGGTATGGGCAAAAAGTTGTTATGCAGTTTGATCAAACTGCACGGTACACAAAATCATAAACAACTAACATTCAGTATGTTATATTTACAAAAAAAATCAGTACCTTTAAAACGAATACCTATATCTGATAATTAATGCGCAACTTTTACTTGCTTTTTTACCTATTTACTGCTGTAACAAGCACTTGGGGACAGTCACACAAGCAGGAGAAACCTTCAGATTCGTCTTTAAAAAAACTTTTGGAAACTGTTAATTCCGTATCCAAAACAGACAGTATCTTATATAAAAAGACTATTAAGAACTATCTGCAAAATGCAAAAGAAGCACAACACGGCGAGCACCTTTTTAATGCTTACTACTTTCATGCCCTGTATGAAAGCAACCCAAAGGTAATGCACCTGTACACAGACAGCCTGATGCAAATTGCACAAAAAAAGCCAAATACCTTAACCATTATAAAAGCCTACCAGACTCGTTCTACAGTTTACTATATAGAAAAAAACTACCAAAAATCATTAGAATACGAGCTGGCAGCGCTACAGTTGATTGACAAAGACAATCATGCCTACGAATACCATAAAACGTTATACAGTATAGGTCTTACCCATTTTTACCTGCAACAGTACCACGAAGCTTCAAAATACTTCGTCACTGCACGGACCTACTTTGAAAATACGCACGATTACAACCACTTGCGTGGATACATGAATTCTATACGATATGAAGCTTTAACCGCAAGTTATCTTGAAAATTATGATTACAGCAACGAACTATTAAAAACGGCTAGCAAAAAACTTACCCAGATTAAGGAAAACGGCCGTGCTGTGGAAAAAGCCTACTTTGACTATGTATACGGCATCAACCTGTACCATTTAAAAAGTTATAGTAAAAGTATCGATGTCCTTAAAGGAACATTGGCAGAAATAAAAAAGAATGAAGATTATGCCAACGAACATAACGTTTACTACTATTTAGGTTTAAACCAACAATCGCTGGGGCATTCAGGTGAAGCTATTATTTACTTTAACCATATAGACCGTATCTTTAAAGAAAAGCGTTACAGCAACCTTGAAATTAAAAACGCCTACAGCTACCTGATTAATCATTACAAGAAACTGAAGAATGAAGAAATGCAGCTGTACTATACCAACCAACTTCTAAAAGTGACTCTGTTTTTGCAGAGCGAGTACCGCTATTTGAGCAGCACCTTGCACAAACAGCTGGATATAAAACATCTAGAAGCAGAAAAGGAACGTCTGGAAAATTCCTTACGCATGAAAGACTTTTTGTTGTACAGCGCTATTGCTTTAGGCGGCATAGCATTTACATGTTTCTTAGTTCTTTACCTGCGTAGCAAGCGTAGGGAGAAAGAATATCTGAAACGCTACGATGAACTTACCGCACTAAGAAAATCTTCACAAGAAATTCCTACCATAATACCTGAAGTCATTATTCAGGAACCAGCCACCACCCTATTGCAGACAGAGAAGGCAGAAGAAGCATATGTGCCCGCTTTAACCGAGGACCCTTTATTTAAAAGGGAGGACACCTGCAACAACAGGAGCAACAAATGTAGCGGAACGACAAGTGACAAAACCTTAAGCAACCTATTAGTACACTTACAAAACTTTGAGGATAACCATGCGTTTTTAGAAAAAAACATCAACTTAAACCAGCTGGCAACCCGCTGGAATACTAACCGCAGCTACCTTTCTACACTAATCAATCAACATAAAGGCAGAAGCTTTACTGACTACGTGAACAAGCTCAGAGTAGATTACATATTGGAGAAGTTAGACACCGAACCGGTTTGGAGGGAGTATAAAATCTCCCATCTTTCGGACATTACCGGCTTTTCCAGCAGCAGAAGTTTTGCTAATGCATTCCTGAAGGTTACGGGGATGTCGCCATCTTTCTACCTACAAAAACTTCGGAGTGATGAAAAGGCTTAAATCAAGCTCGTCAGGTTTAACAAGCTGTATTACCATTAGCCATTACATCCAAACTTTATTAAGAGGTGCAATACGTACCTCGAGCAACGCTATGTAACAAAGTTAATTTGACGATTTTTTTACAAAATAAACACTTTTGTTGCGCACACGTCCTTGATGGTTGAACATCACGCCTGTTACCCACACCACCGGACCTCACTTCACATTAAAAATTTTGATTTCAAAAAACAGCTTTTATATCAATTTATAAAAAGATTAAGACGAAGGTTTTTATCCTTATGAATCAAAAACAGTAAAAAACCTCAGTACATTATCCGTATATATGTAATAAACTGAAAAACAACAGTTGTTTTTTTTACCGCATAGATTCTGTATTTACCGTAGAACAAGTTTCAGGTTACATCGTTCTCTAGCGCTTCTTGTAGGATAGTAAGCTTTTCAGACAAGCTCCATTTCTTGTTTTTCATAAAACCAAAGTTATATAATTAATTTCTTAATTTCACTCCAGCTTTATAGGGGGGCTAATATACTTACCACTGTAAGGCGACAATCAATTATATCATTTAATTATTATTTCTATACCTAAAATAATAGATTAACCCGTAGTGCATTATAAAAATGCCGTTTTGTCACATTTTTTGTTTACTACACTTTGTTTCGCTACAAAAATATGCGCCAAAACCCGACATCGTTTCATTTCATTTGCCCCCGAATTTCATTCGGGGTTACAAATATTTGACTCCTACGGAGTCTTATTTTTTTACTATATTCATTTTCAATGAATTAATTTTAATCACATAATGCACTACGGGTTTTTACCTTTTTACTTTTCCTTTCTCCTTTTTCCTTTTTAATTTTCCCTTTTTCCTTTCCCCTTAATCTTTACCACTAAAACTGATTTTTTTACCCCTGACCCTAAAGGGTGAAAAATCAGTTATTAGAAT
>CANRHE010000076.1 GCA_947630335.1 uncultured Sphingobacterium sp. | reverse complement strand
CACTATTTATAAATGAGATTTGATTGATGTCACAATCGTAGATAAAATAATAACTATCAATTTTTTCAGCCAAAGGCTTATTTGATGCTTTTTGTGACATTTGATTATCAAAAAGTTTTTTCCAATTTTGATTAGCTATTTTAGTAGACATTATTATAGATTAATTTTAATATGGGATGCAAATTTATCAAAGTTTCATATTATTTCATAAAAAATAAAGCACCTTCTATATTATAATCAAGTTATTATTAGATTTTAGGTTATAACTACTTGTGGTTTATGGTTTGGTCGCTTAACTATCAGTGTGATATGTGAAATGTAGTTATAGTTGCAGGAAGATATTTAAAAAGCCCAATGATAGTTATATCATTGAGCTCTTTTAAAGGATTATTATTTAATACTAAATGAGTAATTATTATTTCTTAGCTATTTTGTATACACGTCCGCCATCTGTAATGGTATAAAGTTCCCCATTATTACCTTGAACAATATCACGAAAACGTTGTCCTTCCTTGGATAATAAGCGTTCTTCTCCTATAACTTTATCGTTGTCAAGAATTAGACGAGCAATATGAGTACTACTTAATCCAGCTATAAATAAATTATTCTTCCATTCAGGAATTGCTTCAGCAGAATAGAATGTCATTCCTGATGGTGATAAAACAGGATCCCAATAATATACAGGCTGTTCTAAACCTTCTTGTTGCTGAATAGGAGGGGTCCCAATTTCTTTCCCCGAATATTCAATTCCGTATGTAATTATAGGCCATCCATAATTTTTTCCTGCTTCAATTTTGTTTAATTCATCACCACCTCTTGGACCAAATTCAGAGGAATATAAAGTACCTGTCTCGGGATGTAAAGCTAAGCCTTGTGGGTTTCGATGTCCATAGGAATAAATTTCTGGTAATGCATTTTCTTTGTTAATAAAAGGATTTCCAGAAGCAGGTTTTCCATCCTTTGTTAAACGTACAATTTTTCCAATTGCAGCATTTAAATCTTGAGCTTTCTCTCTCGTTTCTAAATCCGATCTTTCGCCGACAGTGAGTAAAATGTTTCCTTCTTTGTCAAAAAGTAAGCGTCCTCCATAATGTAATTTTCCATTATATATTGGGTTGGCCTCATAAATAACTGTGACATTTTCTATTGTTTTTTCATCGTCAGACAATCGACCTTTAGCTAATGCTGTTTGATTACCATTTTTTTCAGGTTTCGAAAATGCCCAATACACAATTCTATTAGTAGAAAAGTCAGGGTCTAATGCTATACCTAAAGCGCCACCTTGTCCATTACTATCTACTGCAGGTAGTCCAGTGATTGGTTGTGATAATACTCCTGAATTATCAATTAATCTTAGCGTTCCTTCTTTTTCAGTAATTAATAAACGTCCGTCAGGTAATACAGCAATACCCCATGGAGATTGTAGGCCCTCAGCAAATAATATGGCTTCATATGGAGTCTTAGTAAGGGCACCAGGAGCTCTGGTTTGTCCTTCAAAAGCTGGAGCATAATCTGTATTGCTTTTCTGCGTTTCTACAGGAGGAAGCGAATCTTGTTGAGGTGTCGAATTGTTTTTTACAGAGCTATTACATGCTACGGTCGAAAGAGATGCAAGTGTAATAGCGTAACTTAATATATTTCTCATGAAAAATAATAGATTTATATTGAAATGAAAATAAATATAGTTATTAAATATATCTTCAAAAAATTATTGGAGAATAAATGCTTCTTTATGAAGTAAAATTTCTAAATGAGTTGGTTTGTTTTCACCATTAATTAATTCTAAATGAAATGGGGAAGGTATTAAAACTTTATATTCTTTGTTATTAATTGGAATAAAAAATAACGCTCCTTGAGTTTCTGAGCGATCATTCACTATCAAAGTATACTTTTTAATCAGAAAATTATGCTCATTGTGTTTTTTTAATTCTTTTATTAAGTATTGCGTATCCATATTTTATATTAATATTTAATTATAGAGCGTTTATAGACATATTGTAATTTGTGTAATCCTACAACTACTTCGTTAGATAATTTTGACTATTTTAAATACCTTTAATTCCTGAAGACTAAAGCGAAATCTCTCTCCGTATAATTTCAATTATAAATATTGCTTCTACTAGGTGCGTTACTAATAGGATATCCATATTAGGTTCTATTTCAACGAAAGGAAGAAAATATGTGAGATTTTCTAAATAGTTTATTTTCAAAAGCTTTATGCAAAATGTTATTGCACAATTGATATCAATAGACTAATCCAACCGATAATCAATAATAACCCTCCTAATGGTGTAATAGGTCCTAAAAATTTTAAATTTTTACCCATTATATCAGAAAATGAAAGTAAATAAATACTAAAACTAAAAAGTATAGTTCCTGCAATAATGCTATATATAGTTAATTGTTCAATAAAAAACTCAAAATTAAGGTTATAGCCTAAAATAAGTAAGGTGATTGCGCTGTACATTTGGTAACGTACACCCACTTCGAAAGAGCTTAGTTTTTCATTAGATAGTTTTTTTTTCAGTGCATGTGCACCAAATGCTCCTAATATGATAGCCGAGCTACCAAATATACAAGCCATTATAAGAGTGAATTCCTTCATGATTAATATGCTATACAGGCTACAAATTTATTTCAATAGTTTTTGAGTCAGTTATACCCTTATGCGACCATACTTCTTTCCCATTTTTATAAATAATCAAATATGGGATACCATCAATTTTTAGACTTTTGTATAGCTTACTGTGTATATCAATGTTTATCTTAATGACTTTGATTTTATTTTGATATTTAACTGTAATGTCGTCAATGGTTCGAGTTAGTTCTTGACAGGGAGAACACCAAGGAGCGAAGAAATCTACTAATACTACTGGGTAGCTATTAATTAGTCTATGGTAGTTTTCTAAAGTTATCTCTACTTCTTCATTTGGTTTATTAGAATAAATAATAGGTAAATTATCTACTTCCCATTTAGCTATACCACCTTGAATATCATAAACATCATACCCCATTGCCTTAAGTTTTGAAGCAGCTTGATTACTACGACCTCCGCTCAAACAATAGATATAAACTGGTCTGTTTTTATCTAAATTGTTTAATTGTTTTGTGAAAATATTTTGATCTCGCCAGTCTATATTTATGGCATTTTTTATATGCTTATTTTCATATTCATTCAGAGTGCGTACATCTATAAGCTGAATTGTGCTGTCTTTATGTAGATTTTCAAATGCTTCCTGATTTGAAATGATTTTTTGAGCTATGGTAACAAATGAAATAATGTTGAATAGGATTATAAGAGTATATTTTTTCATTTTAAGTAAGATAAAATAGGATTCAAAACTATAACCTAATATAGTTCTGAATCCCCTTTGTAGAATTATAATTTAAATCCCCATTTCTTTTAATATAAATTGGGCATTATCTATTTTATCGGCTATCCATAGTACGTATCTAATATCTACACCTATTGATCTACTGTAGCTTTCATTCCAAGCAAAGTCATTAATTGTTGCACTATAAGCTCTGTCAAAATTTACACCAACAAGTTCTCCATTAGCATTCATTATAGGAGAGCCAGAATTACCTCCGGTTGTATCCATGTTATATAACATATTAACTGGTACGTCATCTACGCCTTTCAATGTATAAGCACCAAAGTTCTTATTTAACCATGCTTGTTTAATTGCTTCAGGATAAGTGAACTCTGGATTTCCTGAATTGCCTTTTTCTAATATTCCTTTTACTGTTGTGAAAGGTTCCATATAAACAGCATCTTCTGGGCTATATCCTTTGATATTACCAAATGTCAGACGTAGGGTAGAATTAGCATCCGGAATAAAACTTTTCTCTTGAAAAATCTCTTTTACGGCTACATAATCGCCCATTAGTTTATTTAATATTCCTTCTCTACGTTTTAATTCCTCTTTGAATGGTGATTGCTCTTTGTTTAGCAGTTCCTGTGATTGTAAGATTTCATCATTATACGATAAAATAGAATTAGGAGTATTTAAAACTTCATTATATACTAAATCTCTATCTTTTAATTTAGATTTATCTATAGCATTAATTATATATTCTGATGCTTTCTCTTTTGTCGAAAAATCCATGTTAGCTATTGTTTGAATAGCATTTAAATCTTTCATTTCTTGTGCTTGCGCAAACATATAAGCAGCTATATTCTTATCCGCTGTAACATTATAGCTCTCGTATACTGCATCTAGTTGTTGTTTAAGTATGGCTATATTATTTTTATAGAATTCGTTTTTCTTTGCACTTGTAGGATAGGTAGCAAGTAAAGCTTTAAACTGATTGATTAAATTCGCTATTTGATATGTTCTAATTCCAGAATAGAGATTATTGAACCAAAGTTCTCTCTCTGCATCAGTGTATACTAGTTGATAATGCTTTTCAATATCTTGAATTAACGTTCCATATTTTTTACTTAAATCCGGTTTGGATTGAATGAATTGAGCTAAAGCTTTATCCTCTTCTTTTTTGCTAGTAATTAAATCAATATTGCGCAATCCTTTTAATTTACCTTGGTAGTTTTTTAAAACATTTGCATTTCGCTTTACTCGAGTTGCTAGCGCTAATTCAGTAGTTTTATCATCTTTACCTACATTTAGCATTTGTTGATTTTGGTAATCATACAATTCAGCTGTGTACGGTAAAAGAAACTTTTGTTGGTATTCAATATATTGAGCTGGTCTATGTCTAAATGTACGTCCTGGATATCCTAAAATAAATACAAAATCTTCTTTTTCTACTCCTTTTGGATTAACTATTAAATGTTTTTTAGGTTTATAAGGGACATTGTTTTTTGAAAATTTAGCAGGCTTTCCATCTGGACTTACATAAGCTCGTAAGAAAGAAAAATCGCCAGTGTGTCTTGGCCACACCCAATTATCTGTTTCACCACCAAATTCTCCGATGTTTTGGCTAGGGATGTACACTAATCGAACATCTTCGATGGTTTTATATTTAAAAAGTACATATGTTTTTCCAATAAACATTTCAGATACTTCAGCTTTAATACTAGGATCCTCTAATTCTGCTTTTCTGACTAGTTCTTCCTTTTTCTTATTAATAATATCAATTCTTTCAACTGGATTATTAGTTTTAGAAATAGCTTCAATTATTTGATTTGAAACATCTTCATAAGAGTCAGTTATTCTGATTGTTAGGCCCTTTGCTTCAATTTCTTGTTCATAAGAATTTGCTACAAAACCATTTTGCAAATAATTATGTTGAGGTGTTGAGGCTAATTGCACAGCACTAAATGCACAATGGTGATTGGTGATGATTAAACCTGAAGGGGATACAAAAGATCCTGAGCAACCCGATACTCGAACTAAAGCATCAACAAGTCCAATTTGACCCGGATTATAAATATCTTTTTCACTTATTTTTAATCCCGCTTTTTTTAATCCCGCTCTACTTAATTCACTTAAAGGGAACATTCCTTCATCGGGTATTGAAGAAGATAAAATGCCTCCCCCTGTAACTAACAGCATGGCAACTAGTAAAGATGATTTGAAATTTAATCGCATATTAAATACCTGTTATTGATTTCTCAAAAGTACTAAAAAATTAATAATTAATGATTTGACAGGTTGCTATTCATTAGGGTATGTTTGACCATTAAGAGTATAACTTTTGTATATTTGTATAGTTAAAATTTATAACATGACCTTGGTTCAATTAGAGTATGTTGTCGCAGTGGACACATATAGAAGTTTTGTAGTCGCTGCAGAAAAATGTTTTGTGACTCAGCCGACATTAAGTATGCAGATTCAGAAGTTGGAAGATGCCATGGGGGTGAAGATCTTTGATAGAAGTCGCCAACCTGTAATTTTAACTGATGTTGGTCAAAAAATTGTTGAACAAGCTCGTGTCATTTTGATGGAAGCAAAAAAAATGAATGAGATTATTCAGGATTCAAAAGGCGAGTTAGTTGGAGATTTGAAAGTCGGTGTTATTCCTACAGTAGCTCCATATTTACTTCCAAAGGTAATTACTAATTTTATCAATAAGTATCCTAAACTACGTCTTCAAATATGGGAGTATACTACCGAACGTATTTTAATAGAACTTAAAAATGGCTCACTAGATTGCGGAGTGTTGTCTACACCATTACAAGAAAATACACTAACAGAAACACCTTTGTTTTATGAAACCTTTGTAGCTTATGTGTCACAAAAAAGTAGTTTATACGATAAGAAAGTTATTTCAACAGAGGATATTGCAGAGGAAAAATTGTGGTTACTAAATGAAGGACACTGTATGCGCGGACAAGTGTTAAATATATGTAATTATAAATACAATAAAGGTAATAGAGATACATTTGAGTATAATACAGGGAGTGTGGAAACATTGAAACGTATGGTAGATATTAATTCAGGAGTTACAATTTTACCCGAATTAAGTATTCAAACATATTCTGAAGATGAGCTTGAACATATTAGATACTTTAAGACTCCTGAGCCTGTTCGAGAGATTAGTCTAGTGACTTCTAAAAATTTTGTAAAACAACGTGCCGTTCATGCTTTTACTCAAGAAATATATGAAGTTGTGCCGGAACGTTTCAAAACAAATAGAAAAAAAGAGATTATGGGGTTTGATTTGTAAACTTATTTATGAAAAATAGATTTTTATTAAAATTAGATCAAATCAATAAGTGGCGAATGCAAAAAATATCCAATCGTAATTTTCTTATTGGATTATCATTTATTGTTGGAATAGTTGGAGGTTTAGCAGCAGCATTATTAAAAGGGATGACGCACTCAATTGCTTCATTCTTACAAGATGATGTTGAGTGGTATTTTAAATATTCATTTTATCTTATTTTTCCTCTTTTTGGTATATTATTTAGTGTGTTCTATGTTAGAAAGGTTTTAAAAGGGAAGAAGTTTGAACATGGAATCACTCCAATTATTTATTCTATTTCTAGGCAGTCAAGTCAAATTGAACCACATAATATACATTCTCAAATTGTTACATCTGCCTTGACTGTAGGATTTGGTGGATCGTCAGGCTTAGAAGCTCCAATAGCTTATAGTGGAGCAGCGATAGGGTCTAATGTGGGACGTTTTTTTGGTTTGAGTTATAAAGAGGTAACTATGCTTTTAGCATGTGGAGCCGCTGCGGGTATATCTGGAGCATTCAATAGTCCAGTAGCGGGAATGGTTTTTGCAATTGAAATTCTATTACCTGAGTTCTCTATACCCATATTAATTCCTCTTTTGTTATCTTCAGCTATGGCCGCTGTAATCTCAAAAGCCTTATATAGCGAACCTTTATTTCATACTTCTACTACTGGTTGGGAATTTAACGCATTGTTCTTTTATTTTGTACTTGCAATCCTTGTGGGGCTCTATAGTATATATTTTTCTACCTTAAGTCAGTATGTAAAAAGATGGTTTAAAAGTATCAAGAATCCATATCATAAAGTTTGGGTAAGTGGTATTTCTTTGGGTTGTCTAATTTTTATCTTTCCTGCCCTTTATGGCGAAGGCTATATTACTGTACAGCAGATTCTGGACGGGCAGTTTAATAGCATAGTGAAGAATAGTTTATTTTCTGAATATAGACATATTGGATGGGTAGTACTTAGCTTCAGTATTGTTACTCTTTTTGCTAAATCATTCGCTTCTTTGATAACTGTTAATAGTGGTGGTAATGGAGGGGTATTTGGACCCAGTTTGGTAATGGGAGGTTTACTGGGGTTTGTCTTCGCTTATTCGGTCAATATGACAGGGCTTATCGTTTTGCATGTTCCCAACTTTGTGATGGCAGGAATGGCTGGGGCGTTATCTGGTATTATGCATGCTCCATTGACAAGCGTATTTTTGATTGCTGAGATTACGGGAGGATACACTTTAATGGTTCCCTTAATGTTAGTCACCTCAATTGCATACTTCATTAATAGATCGGTAATGAAATATTCTATTTATACGCAAGCGTTAGCCGAATCAGGTGATTTACTCTCATATGAAGATAAAGATCGTACTGTTCTTGTAATGATGAAATTAAGATACCTCGTCGAAGAAAACTTTGTTATACTACGTCCAAACGAAACTCCGGTTAGTAGACAGTCAGATATTATACGTTCAAAAAGAAATATTTTTCCAGTAGTGAACGATCAAGGCATGTTATTAGGAATTGTTTATAGTGGACGTCTATTCTCTATGCTATTGGGGGAAGAAGAAGGGAAGAATATGACATTTGATCAATTAGTGCAACAGCCAATTGATGTGGTTGGTGTAAATGATAACATGGATGAGGTGATGTTGAAGATGAATAGAGATGATGTATGGATTTTACCAGTATTAGACGTTGACGGGAAATATTTAGGCTTTATTTCAAAAGCAGCAGTTTTTAATAAATATCGCGCGCTTTTAATGAGACAAAGTAATTATTTGGAATAACTATTTTTATAAAATATTAAATAATGTCTCTTAATTTCTAAGAGACATTATTTTTGAAACATACTTACCAATAATGTCAAATTCTAAATTGACCTCTATACCAACATTGACATATTTTAAATTAGTATGTTCTAAGGTATATGGTATTATTGCTACGGAGAACCTATCAGTTAATGAGTTTACTACAGTTAAACTAATACCATTAACTGTAATTGATCCTTTTTCTACAGTGATATTATGCTGTGAAGGATCATATTGGAAAGTAAATACCCAACTACCATCTTGATTAGTCTTCTCAATACAGGTTGCCGTCTGATCTACATGACCTTGTACTATATGTCCATCCAAGCGACCATTCACCTGAGTACATCGCTCTAAGTTTATTAAATCTCCTTTTTTCCAGGTTTTCAAATTAGTTTTGAAAAGAGTTTCCTCAATCGCTGTAACTTTATGGATATCTTCTTTAATGTCAACAACGGTTAAGCATACACCATTATGCGCAACTGATTGATCAATTTTTAATTCCGACCCTAGAGGAGATTTAATATAAAAATGAATGTTAGTTAAATCTTGTTGAATATCATCTACAATACCTAATGTTTCAATAATCCCAGTAAACATATTAAACTTTTATTTCTTTCTCCTCAAATATACATTTAATTTTCAAAAACATTTTGATGTGTGTATAAAATACACTATCTTTGTGGTATCATAATTTAGGTTTATAATTGGTTATAAAAGGTTTTCATTCTCCCCGTTTGAAAACCTTTTTCTTTTTTTAAGTTTTGTCACTTGTAATTCTTGTATTTCTTAAAGATTAAATTAATTATTTATTAAATTATTAAATGTAATGTTTATTTATGCTATATTTGAATAGGTTTAGGTTGATTACCTCATTTGAGGGATTAAGGCCCTGACAAATCACCTGATTTCGTCAGGGTTTTTTATTTCATCAAGTATTTACTTAATGGGTAATAAATAGCCTTTTTGAGGTTGACAATCATTTCAGTTCTACGAATTCTAATTTTTAACGACAAATTATCTTGGTATTTATAGTTTGGAATACTATATTTAAATACTGATATCAGCATAATAATTATTTGAATTCTTATTTTTAAAAGGCTTAGTAAGTAATTTATTATTGTAAAATAAATTACTCTTTTCGAAAATAGTATATCATCTTATTTTTATGACTACTAACCAATTTTTGTAGGTAAGCTGATATTTTATTAATAGATGCTGTTGAATTATGAATAAGAATATTTTAATTTTTGATGATGATAAAGTATTGTTAGATGTTTTTAAACTCATCTTAGAACCCTCTGGTTATCATGTAAGTGTTACTGAGAATTCAAATAATGTTATTGAAAAAGTGATAAACTTTGAACCGGATGTTATTATAATGGATAATCGTATTCCAGATATTGGAGGTGTTGCTGCTATTCAACTTCTTAAATCTCATCAAAGTTATAAGCATATTCCAGTAATATTGTGTTCAGCCAATGATGATTTAGTATCTTTAGCTAGCAAAGCAGGAGCAAATGCATTTCTTCCTAAACCATTTGATTTAATGGAGTTAGAAATGATGATAGATGATATGTTCAAACTTGTTCAGCAATTATGAGTATAAAAACATTAGAAATTATTAAAAATAGATCAGATATTGGTGCTGGTACACGTGGTTCAGATTTAGGTATTGATGCTATTGAGATTGCCGCAATAAATAAGGGAAGTGATTTTTTTATTTCGCATTCTCATAAAGATGTTAAAACTAGAAACCATAGTGTTTATAACCCTTTAGAGCACCCTTTTGCAAAGTATATAATATCTATTTATAAACAATGTAAAGAGGTCTCTAATGTTGTTGAAAAAACCATAAGCGACGGGAGTTTTCCTTTAGTTTTTTCGGGTGATCATTCTTCAGCGATAGGGACAATAAGTGGTATTAAGAAAGTCTTTCCTAACAAAACATTAGGAGTGATATGGATTGATGCTCATGCTGATATACACTCACCCTTTACGACACCATCGGGTAATATGCATGGCATGCCTTTAGCGGCACTGATGCATTTAGATAATCTCAAATATTCGAAAAATGTGGTCAATGAAGAAACGAAAATTTACTGGGATAAGTTAAAGAATTTAGGAGGAAAGTTACCCAAAGTACTTCCTGAACATTTGATTTATTTTGGAGTTAGAGATGTAGAAAAGGAAGAAATTAGCATATTAAATGATTTGTCGATCAAAAATTATACAGTAGATGAAACTCGACGTTTAGGGATAGAGTGTATTGTTAATGATGCCTTAAAAAGATTATCTTCTTGCGATCTGCTATATATTTCGTTTGATGTGGATAGTATGGATAGTGATCTTATTTCTGATGGTACAGGAACGCCGGTACCAAAAGGATTTGAAGATTTTGAAATAAAAAAGCTACTTAGTGAAATCCTGAAATCTTCAAAAGTAGCTTGTTTAGAAATAGTAGAAGTAAATCCCTTGTTAGATCATAAGGGTAATAAAATGGCTGAAGTGACCTTTGATATCCTCGAAGCCATTGTCAATGAAATATAATTAATTGTCAGGCATGATCTTATAAGTGGGGTCGCTATCAATATTGACCTCAATATATCCTTGAGCATTTTGTAGAAGCTGACGACAGTCCGGACTTAAATGCTTGAGGATTATTTTTTTATTAGATTTAGCATATTTATTTGTTAATTTATGTAGCGCTTCTATTGCTGACATATCAACAATTCTACTTTCTTCAAAATCAACTATCACCTTTTCAGGGTCATTTTCAACATCAAATTTTTCTAAAAACCCTGTAACTGACCCAAAGAATAAAGGTCCGTATATTTGATAGTGCTTGATTCCATCCTGAGTTATGAATTTTCTAGCTCGTATTCTTTTAGCATTGTCCCAAGCAAATACTAATGCAGAAATTATGACGCCAATAAAAACGGCTAAAGCTAAATTATGTAATACTACTGTTATGGCAGCAACCAAAAAACCAATGAAAATATCTGTTTTAGGGAATTTATTTATAGCCTTTAAATTGACCCATTGAAAAGTTTTAATAGCTACAATCATCATTACACCTACTAGAGCTGCCATTGGAATTTGCTCAAT
>CANRHE010000075.1 GCA_947630335.1 uncultured Sphingobacterium sp. | reverse complement strand
AATTAACAAATTTATATAACAATGTACGCAATAGTAAATATAGCAGGACAGCAATTTAAAGTTGCTAAAGACCAGTATCTTTTTGTACACCGTTTACAAGGAGAAGAGGGCGCTAGTATTGAATTTGACAATGTATTGTTGGCAGAAAATGGTGGCAAATTCACTGTAGGTACTCCTAGTATCGCAGGTGCTAAAGTTTCGGCAACGATTTTGTCTCATTTAAAAGGTGATAAAGTTATCGTTTTCAAAAAGAAACGCCGTAAAGGTTACAAAAAGAAAAACGGTCACCGTCAACAATTCACTAAAATCCAGATCACTGGTATCAGTTTATAATCGAATTTTTTAATCTGACGCAAGTCATAAATTAAGATAAAGAAATGGCACATAAAAAAGGTGCGGGTAGTTCTAAGAACGGCCGTGAGTCACATAGTAAGAGATTAGGTATTAAAGTATTCGGTGGTCAACAAGCTATAGCTGGTAACATCATCGTTCGCCAACGTGGTACAGTACATAATCCTGATGCTAACGTAGGTATTGGTAAAGATCATACTTTATTTGCTTTAGTAGATGGTACTGTAGTATTCCGCAAAAAAGCGAATAACAAATCTTACGTTTCAGTAGTTCCTGCTGAGCAAAACTAAGGTTACCTAACAATATTCGAAAGCCGCTGAGTTTCTTAGCGGCTTTTCTCGTTTAATTATTCATTTTTAGTAACTGTAAAACTCTTTGGAGTTATATGAGTTAAACTAAAGGGGGATTTTAAAATCCCTATATTTTTAGTAAAGGAAACTTTTGAGCTATAATAGTTGACTATTTTGCGAAGCAGTTATTCTTTACAAACACACTGCTTTCAATATTATATATGACAACTTTTAAAGATTTAAAGGTAAGTGCCCCAATATTAGCCGCAATAGAAAAGCTAGGCTATGAAAAGCCAACGCCAATTCAAGAACAAGCTATACCGGATGTATTAAAAGGTAAAGATTTGTTAGGCTGTGCGCAAACGGGAACAGGCAAAACGGCAGCTTTTGCTATCCCTATTCTGCAATTATTAAATAATTTTAAACCGAAAGACCACAAGCGTGGTACTGTTCGTTCCTTGATTCTTACACCTACTCGCGAACTTGCTATACAAATAGGAGAATCCTTCACTGACTACGGTGCTAATCTGAAATTGAAACACACTGTAATCTTTGGTGGTGTTAATCAATTTAGTCAGGTACAACAATTAAAACAAGGAGTTGATATTTTAATAGCTACTCCTGGTCGTTTGTTAGACTTAGTGTCGCAAAAGATTATATGGTTAGATAAGATCGAGATTTTTGTATTGGATGAAGCTGACCGTATGTTGGATATGGGCTTTATTCATGATATTAAGCGGGTACTTAAGCTGATACCTGAGCAACGTCAGACCTTGTTTTTCTCAGCCACAATGCCCAAAGACATCCAAGCATTGGCAGATAATATTTTAAATAAACCTATTAAAGTAGAGGTAACTCCTGAGTCCACTACGGCTGAAACCATCCAGCAGACTTTGTATTATATCGAAAAAGCAAATAAGAATAAAGCGTTATTACATTTGTTAAAAACAGAAGTTAATGAGTCGGTGTTGGTATTTACAAGAACTAAGCACGGCGCTGATCGTCTTGTGAAGTTTCTAGATAAAAACGATATCTCAGCTGCTGCTATCCATGGTAATAAATCTCAAAATGCTCGTCAGCGTGCTTTGGATGATTTTAAAGCCAAGCAAATAAAAGTACTGGTAGCTACTGATATTGCTGCTCGTGGTATTGATATAGACTTACTTAAGTATGTAATTAATTACGAATTACCAAATATTCCAGAGTCATATGTACATAGGATAGGTCGCTCAGGCCGTGCAGGGGCAGAAGGGTTTGCGTTATCACTTTGTGATGTTGAAGAAATTCCTTACATTAAAGATATACAATTTGCAATTGGTCTAGAATTACCTGTTAAGACAATTGAGGGATTAAGTATGTCTTCACAATTCCTTGCTAGGGCAGTATCTCAAGCATCTCAACCCAAAGCGAAAGGTAAAAAAGAAGAACCGAAAACGGGTAAGCCTGATTTTCGTCACAAGAAACAAATTGATAAAAATAAAGCTAAAAAATCGGGCTCTCGTGGTTCGGGTAGTTCTAGAAATGGAACGTCTGGATCGAGTTCTCGATCTGATAGCTCAAAGTCTACCTCCGGAAATAGTTGCGGTCGCAGATAATATCATTGTATACATTATGAAGAATCCTATTCAAATCGAATGGGATTCTTCTTTTAGTAATATTGGTTTTGTGGAATGCGCGAAATCTTATTATTTTTATTATTGTAATTCATAAAGCATTGTTCATGAAACATCTGAAGCTATTTGCCATTTTATTAATTTGTTTTTGCGTAGTTTATTCTTCTTGTACACATAGAGATCAAACGAAAATAACAGGAGAGGAGAGTTCCGATTCTTTGATATCACTGACTGAAGACCAAGCGCGCAAAATTATTTTATTGCCAGTACATTGTTTAGAACTAGAATACCCTAACAAATTGGGACAAGTACTAGGTTCAGCAAATGATTTAAAATCTCCTAAAGCATTAAGGCCTATTTTTTATGGTTGTTTTGATTGGCACTCTGCTGTACATGGATATTGGTCAATTGTAGAATTATTGAAGCAATATCCCAATTTGGATCAAGATGGGGCTATCAGAAATAAACTTAATCAACATATTACACCAGAAAATATGGAAGTTGAAATAGCCTTTTTTAATGATCCTAATAATCTTAATTTTGAGCGTACGTATGGCTGGGCTTGGCTATTCAAATTACAAGAAAGTCTTCAAGACTGGGATGATCCTGATGCTATCCGTTGGAAGTCAAATTTACAACCATTGGTGGACCTTTTAACCGAAAAGTATATTTCTTATCTCCCCAAGCTAGTATATCCGATACGAGCGGGTCAGCATGATAATTCTGCTTTCAGCTTATCTCTATCATTAGATTATGCACGGTCAGTAGGGAATAAGGCATTTGAAGAAGCTATTGTAAAACACGGTAAGAGATTGTTTATCGAAGATGTTAATTGTGATTTGTCGTACGAACCTAGCGGTTACGATTTTTTATCACCTTGTTTAGAAGAGGCTTATTTCATGTCAAAAATTCTTGACACAGACGCTTATAATTCATGGTTAAGGAAGTTTTTACCTTCTTTATATACTGCGAGTTTTCATTTAGACCCTGCTATTGTCAAGGATCGTTCAGACGGAAAATTAGTTCATTTGGATGGATTGAACTATAGCCGAGCTGCTTGTTTATATGGCATTGCCAAAGCCGGGGGAAGTGATTTGAATCATCTACGTCAGATTGCTCATAATCATTTAGACTATTCGATTCCTAATTTGTCTGCTAAGGATGATTATATGGGATCACATTGGTTAGGTACATTTGCTTTATATGCTATTCAACATGCGCAATAGGGTTAGGTACATAGTGTGTACTTAACCCTACCTGTACTTAGCATAATGGAATGAGTGTATTTTTTTCTAAACGAACCGCAACAGATTGAATAGAAGTAAAACCATCTTCTTTACATACTATTTTAGACAGATCTATTCCTTTTCTTGAAAATGCAGCAATAATAGCTGTTCTGAATGTGCCTTTATTAGCCCCCCAAGCTCCTTGCTTTACAGTTTCATTATTAAGCTCAATCAATTCTTCAATAGAATAGGTTGTAAATTTGTTGATAAGATGATCATAAAGGTGTTTCGAAGCCATACAATTTAAAAATTTAGAAGTTAAACCATAAATTGTACTCAGAAAAGTAAGAAAAATACTCGTCATTAATTAGAACGTTTATTTTGGATTTTCACCCGTATTAATTTTACCACCGCGGTGACTACACTCGGTTGGTATTGCTTTTTCGCAATTCTGAATACTCTACAAATTTAATAGACTATAATGACAAAACAAAGTATATTTAATAAAATGACATAATTTACAGTTAATTTATCAAGGATGTATCTTCAAAATCTAATTAATCAGTAGTATAGAATTACCAGAAGTTCGATTGTTTATGCATAATTAAACATTTATTGAATTTCATTGTTAATTAATTTATAAGCATAGCTGTATCATATGACCCGAAATATTATAACTTGTCTTTTTTTTCTAAGTATCATTTTTCAAACATTTGCACAAGAGCAAATCGCTAAGCATGATTCGGTAGAAAGTGTGTCAAATCAATCTGACGAGCTTATTAAAATGCTCGTTCAGCAACAACAAGATTCTCTTAAGAGAATTGAACTTGAGAATAGGTTTATCAATCAAAGAGTAAAAACA
Organism: uncultured Sphingobacterium sp.; assembly: GCA_947630335.1. Taxonomy (GTDB): domain Bacteria; phylum Bacteroidota; class Bacteroidia; order Sphingobacteriales; family Sphingobacteriaceae; genus Sphingobacterium. Next base: position 7,278 of record CANRHE010000075.1, on the reverse strand, counting down.
TCTAAAGAATATCAAGATCTATATAATGAGATCAATTACCTGAAGAATAAAGACTCTTTAATGAGAGTTCGGAGATTACAAAAAGTTGACTCTTTGAAGTCCTTAAATCACGGTGTTCCTGTACAGCCCTTTGATAGTACTTTATTCCGTATTTATACTAATGTAGGTAGTTATTCTGCAGCTTATAGAGCCAATGTCTTAGATCAAAGAATTGTTGCTTTGACCGAAGATTATAAATTTCAACCTGACTCTTTAAGTTTAGTTGAAGACGAGAATGGCTATACCATTGTTTGGGGAGATCAGATGATTATGGCAATCAATGATAATGATGCCGTATGGATGAATACCGACAAAAAGACTCTAGCTGAAGAATATCTAGTTATCATTAAAAATTCAATAACTGAATATAGAGAGGAGCACAGTTTTAAAAAAATGCTGACCTCTGTTTCTTTAGCTATATTAATTGTTTTTATTATTGGGTTACTTGTATATGGAATTGGAAAACTATTTAGATTACTCAAAATTAGAATAACGCTTAATAAGTTTACCAATCTAAAGGGAATACAAATCCAAAATTATGAAATTGTATCCAAGAAACAGGTAAAAGGAGCGTTGTTGACAGCTGTTGGTATTGTAAAATGGTTAACCATTTTAACTGTTATCTATTTAGCTCTTCCGGTGTTATTCAATTTATTTCCTGAGACTGAGGGGTATGCTCCTTTGTTGATTGATTATTTTGTAAGACCTTTGAAAAAAATTGGTGCAGCTGTAGTGAGTAGCATTCCTAATGTTATTACGATAGTAATTATCATCGTAATTTTTAAATATACTTTACGCGTATTAGCATATTTTACGAATGAGATCAAGCAAGGTAATTTAGCGATCAATGGATTCTATAAGGAATGGGCACTACCCACTTACCAAATTCTGAAAGTGGTTTTATTAGCCTTCATGTTGATTGTTATCTTTCCTTATTTGCCAGGGTCAGACTCGCCCATATTCAAAGGAGTATCTGTTTTTATTGGTGTATTATTTAGTTTTGGTTCGACTGGAGCAATAAGTAATATAGTAGCTGGTCTTGTGCTGACCTATATGCGCGCATTCTCTTTAGGAGATCGAATTAAGATTGGTGATGTTACGGGTGATGTTATTGAAAAATCATTATTAGTTACCCGTCTTAGAACAAATAAAAATGAAGTTATCTCCATACCCAATTCTACAGTAATGAATAGTCATACCATTAATTATAGTATAGACGAAATAGGCGTAGGCTTGATTATATATGCGGAGATTGCAATAGGATTTGATGTCCCTTGGCAAAAAGTACATGAATTAGGAGTTAAAGCGGCTAATAATGTGGAACAGTTAGAAAAAGATCCACCACCTTTTGTTTTGCAAACTAGCATTAATGAGTTTGATGTTACCTATCAAATTAATGCATATACCAAAAAGGCAAATATGTATGCAACAATTTATTCTGAACTAAATAAACAGATATTAGATGTATTCCAAGAGGCTGGCGTAGAATTAGTAACCGTTTACTTTACGGGTATACGTGACGGAAATGAAAAACAATTGCCTAAGTACTAAGAAATAATCAACCTTAATACTAGGAATTATTCTGAAATTAATAGTATTAAGGTTGATTGCTTTACTATCTATAAGCCTTTTGACTTTGCTTCATTCCAATAGACATCCATTTCGTTCAATGTCATATTTTTGAGTTCTTTGTTGTCCTCATTTGCTTTGTTTTCTAAAAAAGTAAACCTAGAAATGAATTTTTTATTTGTTTTTTCTAAGGCATTTTCAGGGTTGATACCAATATGTCGAGCGTAGTTAATCAAAGAAAATAGTAAATCTCCAAATTCTGATTCCGCTTTATCTTGATCAATTACTTTGTTATTTTCCATATCAAATTCATTTTTAAACTCTGCTAATTCCTCTTCTACTTTGTTCCATACCTCTTGTTTATCCTCCCAGTCAAACCCGACACCTCTCACCTTATCTTGGATACGGTAAGCCTTTACGAGTGCAGGTAATGAATTAGGGACACCAGATAGCACGGATTTATTACCTTCTTTTAACTTGATTTGCTCCCAGTTTGATTTAACATCTTCTTCATTATTGACTGTCGTATCAGCATAGATGTGTGGATGTCTATTGATCAGTTTATCACATACTGCATTGAGTACGTCGGTGATGTCAAATGCGTGTTGTTCTTCTGCTATTTTTGCATAAAAAACTAGATGCATTAATAAGTCACCCAATTCTTTTTTCACTTCTTCCAGGTCGTTTTCTAGAACAGCATCTGCCAGTTCATACATTTCTTCGATAGTGAGCATTCTGAGGCTTTCCATGGTTTGTTTTTTGTCCCATGGACATTCTATCCGTAATGTATTCATTACAGTCAGTAATCGTTGGAAAGCTTCTGTCGGAGTGTGTTGTGATGAAGGTGCTTGGGTAGCCATAATATACTATCTTTTAGTTACCCCACAAAAATAGTAATAAATATTAGGGATGTCTATCTATTATTTAACAGTAGAGTACGTGGGCGGTAAACTATGTAATGAGGATTTAAAGAAGTTTTAACTACTATAAGCATTAGTTAAAACTTCTTTGTATATTGTTGATGTTAACGTGTAAATGCAAAATAAATAACATAAAACCAACCGAAAAAACCATGTAAAATAGCCCACAGAATAGATTTGTTCCTATCCCATGAAGTTACGATAGCTAAAACCGCACCAAATCCTATACCTGTTTGTGTAATCGTAGTCGTCGTGTTTGACATATCTTGACCAAAAACTATAGTAGTTAACGATAAGAAAAATAATAATAGAGTCGCTTTTTTCATATTGATTCTTTTCTTTTATAAACGTTTATAAAAGAAAATTGTTTATAAAAGATGTTAGTTTGACTATGGATGTAGGGTGTACTTCTTAGTACTTTGGGAGACCTTTGGACTGGTTACTGTATTTTATTGATAACTTTTCTTGGAAAACGCTCGGCATATTGAAGGACAAGCGACGACATATAATAATTCCCTATACATTTATCATGCGAAGGAATTAAATCTTCAATATTATTGAATTGATGGTATATATCAAGGAAACCAAAAGCATACAGCTGCCCATTTTTAAAATGTATATATGATTTTTCTTCCAAATTTCTGCCTTGATCAAGGATAGTGAATGATTTTGCTTTCGATTTAATATAATCTATGGCCTCATATACTTTAGTATTATGCTCTTCAAGATCTGGAAGCTTACTATTCTCAATTTTTGATTTTTCGCCCTCTGTATAGAAAAAGCAGAGTATCGGATCAATACTAAACTTATCAATAACCTCTAGCAGGAGCTGATTGGCTTCTGTTGCTCTTTCAAAGAATTGGATAACATTAGCATTTTTATTATATGGAGAGACCATTAGACGGGTGTATCCATTCTGATCTTCATACTGCATGAGTCCAAACTTAGGTTCGAATTTTTTTAAAGCCTTATTATACTTTGGCCAAAATTTTTTTATGAACTGACACTCCATGAGTAAAGCCATCAATTCGGTTCCGCTCTCTAGATAATCAATATACTTAATTTCATTTAAAAATGATTGTCGTTGCTTGGTACTGTTATTTCCGGAGAAATGACTTAATACCCGTTTTTTTATATTTACCGCTTTACCAACATAAATGATTTGTCCCTCTTTGTTTTTAAAACAATAAACACCTATAGTATCGGGTAATTTTAAGAAGTCTTCTTCGTTTATATAGGTAGGTAGACGTTGTTCTTTTGTCTTGTTTAAAGTAGCGTCAATGATACATTCGGAATCTTTAGAAATAAGGATTTCAAATAATTTAGCTGTTGCCTCAGCATCACCCATTGCTCGATGTCGAGCATTATTAATGATATGTAAGTTTTGACAAAGTTTACCTAAGCTATAGGAGGCTAAGTTGGGAATTATTTTTCTGGCTAATCGTACAGTACATAATTTTGGAGCTTTCCAATTATAACCAGAAGCTTCAAATTCTTTGACAATAAATGAGTAATCAAAATTAACATTATGAGCTACAAAAATACAATTAGAAAGTAATTCAAATATTTTGGGAGCAATTTCTTTAAATGTAGGTGCCTCAGCGACCATTTCATTGTCAATCCCAGTTAACATTTGAATATGGTATGGTATTGTAGTATGAGGGTTGACTAGCGATTGATAACGCTCTAATACATATTTACCATTATGAATTATAATAGCTATTTCTGTAATACTATTTGATCCTGCATAAGATCCTGTGGTCTCAATATCTACTATAGCGTAATTCATGTATTTCAAAATTACACAATCAAGTTGATTTCAGGAGCTTTAGTCTCCTTTATATTACACTATTTTGAAATTTCAATACGTATTAAAAAAACTCTTAACAAACCTTAGATAGTTAAGCTAATGATTTGTTAAGAGTAGTGTTTTTTAGAATTATTTGTTCACATCAAATCTATCCGCGTCCATAACTTTGATCCATGCTGCAACAAAATCGCTAATAAATTTATCTTTTGCATCCTCACTCGCATATACTTCAGCTACTGCACGTAGTTCTGAATTAGAGCCGAAGACTAAATCAACACGCGAAGCAGTCCATTTGGTGTCTCCAGTTTTTCTATCTTTACCTTCGAATAGTTCTTGATGACTATCACTAATAGCTTCCCATGTGGTAGACATATCCAAAAGATTAATAAAGAAGTCGTTGGTTAACTGACCTTTGTTATGGGTTAGTACGCCATGCGATGAATTATCCCAATTGGCACCTAATACACGCATACCACCTATAAGTACTGTCATTTCAGGTGCTGTCAGCGTTAGCAGTTGTGCTTTGTCAATTAACAATGATTCTGTTGGAGCTGTACTTTTTACTTTTAGATAGTTACGGAAACCATCAGCAAATGGTTCTAGGTATTGAAAGGATTCTACGTCTGTTTGCTCTTGTGTAGCATCACCACGTCCTGGAGTAAAAGGTACTGTTATGGATACGCCAGCTAATGCGGCAGCATTTTCGATCCCTACATTTCCTCCCAAAACAATTAAGTCAGCAATGGAGACATACTTGTTGTTTATATTAAAATTACCTTGAATATCTTCATAGACTTTTAAAACTCTCGTAAGCTGAGTAGGGTTGTTGACAGCCCAATATTTTTGCGGAGCAAGACGTATTCTTGAACCATTGGCTCCACCGCGTTTATCCGAACCTCTAAATGTAGATGCTGAGGCCCATGCTGTAGTAATTAATTCGGCATTAGATAATCCACTATTGGCAATTATCTCTTTTAATTCAAATACTTCGGCATCATTAATAATATAAGTTGGAGTCGGAATAGGGTCTTGCCAAATCAAATCTTCTTGAGGAACATCAGTACCCAAATACCGCGATTTAGGTCCCATATCCCTATGGGTAAGCTTGAACCAGCCTCTCGCAAAGGCATCTGCAAATTTGTCGGGGTTATCCAAGAATGATCTTGAAATCTTGCCATATTCAGGATCAAAGCGCAAGGCTAAGTCAGCCGTTAACATTCTTGGTTTCTGATGTTTTTGAGGGTCGAATGCGTTAGGGACAATATCACCAGTATTGATAGCTTCCCATTGATGAGCTCCAGCGGGGCTTGTGGTTAATTCCCATTCGAAGCCAAGTAAGTAACTAAAGTACAAATTAGACCATTCAGTTGGTTTTGATGTCCAAGTAACTTCTAGGCCCGATGTGATTGCATCAATACCTACGCCCGTTCCAAATGAGTTTTTCCAGCCAAGACCTTGTTGCGTAATATCCGCTGATTCAACATCAGGGCCTACATTGTCGGCAGGTGCTGCCCCATGGGTTTTACCAAAGGTATGGCCTCCAGCAATTAACGCTACAGTCTCCTCATCATTCATGCCCATTCTTTTAAATGTATCTCGGATATCACGTGCCGAGGCTATTGGATCGGGGTTGCCATCAGGACCTTCAGGGTTAACATAGATCAGACCCATTTGAACTGCCGCCAATGGATTTTCTAGATTCCTATTTTCAGAATACCTACTATTTTCACCTCCACTATTTTCTAGCCATACTTTTTCAGAACCCCAATAAACATCTTGCTCGGGCTCCCAGCTATCTACACGTCCTCCACCAAATCCAAAAGTTTTGAAGCCCATCGATTCTAAGGCTACATTACCAGTCAGAATCATTAAGTCACCCCAAGAGATTTTACGACCATATTTTTGCTTTATTGGCCATATTAGTCTACGTGCCTTGTCGAGTGATACATTATCAGGCCAACTGTTCAAAGGCGCAAAACGCTGTTGAGCACCCGCGGCGCCACCTCGTCCATCTTGAACACGATAGGTCCCAGCAGCATGCCAAGCCATACGAATGAATAAAGGACCGTAATGTCCAAAATCCGCTGGCCACCAGTCTTGTGAATCGGTCATTAATGTCTTTAAATCTTTTTTAACTTCCTCAATATCTAGAGAAGAAAACTCTTTCGCATAATCAAAATCTGTTCCCATGGGGTTAGAAAGACTCGAATTTTGTCTGAGTATATTTACTTTTAGCGAATTGGGCCACCAATCTTTATTTTGGGCTCCTTCGCCCGCAACTGGTTTATTTAACGTTCCATTATGAAAAGGACATTTCATTATGTCATTCGAATTGTTTTCCATATTATCTTTTATTTACTGATTTGTGTTTTTCTTGTTTTCAAATTTCATATAAATTATCTCAATTCTATAATTGATAATCTTTATGAGTTTATAGATATTATCTATAGTTAAATTAGGTAAACATTTGGTTAAAAACATTGTAAGTGTTAAAATGTTTTATGGAGTTGATTTTTTCTATAGAAATGTATTCCAAACCTATCATAGTCGAGATTAGTTCAATCCATGTTTGTAATAGAGATATGGATAATGCGGACATTATACGGACTTCGTTCGGACTTCATACGGACTTCGTTCGGACTTCATACGGACTTCATTCGGATGGAGTCGTATAAAGTCCGATTAGAATACGGATGAAGTGGGCTTGGTGTAGGAGTATAGTAAGAACATGTGTATACTATGAGTAGGGGATGTGTAAATATGCTCAATAAAAGTAATGGTGTAAATAAAATGGAGGGGCTTTTTAGTGAGGTTGGTCAAGAAAAGTAGGGATAGGGTTTAAAAAGAAAAAGCCTCACATTTTTGTGAGGCTTTTGTTGTGATCCCGCTGGGATTCGAACCCAGGACCCATACATTAAAAGTGTATTGCTCTACCAGCTG
>CANRHE010000074.1 GCA_947630335.1 uncultured Sphingobacterium sp. | reverse complement strand
AAATATATTTTAAAATAAATTGCATGAATTTTTAATAATTATTCATACATTTGTATTATGTCATCGTTAGATAATTTTAAGAAAAAACTAAGTGCAGGCAAAGTCTATCGACGTGATGAACTATCCAAGTTCTCTACAGCTATAGATAGACATCTAGCCGAATCTGTTGCTGACGGATCATTACAAAAGTTGGCTCAGGGGCTTTACTATGCGCCTAAGAAAACAGCATTTGGTATAGCGCCTCCAGATGAGGAGCAGCTGATAAGAGCATTTCTTAAAGGCGACGATTATCTAATAACATCACCTAATTACTATAATGCCCTAGGACTTGGTAGTACACAATTGTATAATACAAAACGCATATACAACCACAAGCGACATGAGGATATAAAATTGGGTAACAGAGTCTATCAATTTAGACGAAAGCCTAAGTTCCCTAAAAAGCTGACACAAGAATATGTACTGGTTGATTTGCTTAATAATCTAGACACATTAGCAGAAGATAAGCAGGCTATAACTTCTGCTTTACGTAGTAAGCTTCAGAACATGGATAGCAAAGAATTGCAACGTAATGCAAATAAGTACGGTACAATAGCCGCAAAAAAACTTATACAAGAAGTTGTCTGAAAATTTTATGAAAGTGAACTACTTACATCATCATACAGACTTTAAAGACCTGCTAGCCATTGTTGCAGAACAAAAGAGTATTGATCCTTATTTAGTAGAAAAAGACTACTGGATTATGCATTGCTTGTTTGGCTTACAACAATTAGGACTACAATTTGAGCTCAAAGGTGGAACATCACTATCGAAAGCCTATAAGATCATAGACCGATTTTCAGAAGATATTGACATCCATATTCATCCAGACGAAGCGTTAAATATAAACGAAAACCCAAAAAATACGAATGCGAATAACAGCCAAAAGAGACTGGATTTTTTCAACACTTTAGCTAATACCATTCATATAGACGGTATAATTGAAGTTACCAGAGACACGAATTTTGACGATGAAAGGTACTACCGCAGTGGAGGTATAAGGTTGATTTATACTTCTCATTTTCAGCCTATCCCAGGAATCAAAGAGGGAATCTTATTGGAAGTAGGTTTTGACACCGTTAATCCAAATACTCCAATAGACATTTCCTCTTGGGCTGTAGAAAAAGCGCAAGATTCAAAGGTTAAGATCATAGACAACAAAGCTCTACAAGTCCCTTGCTATCATATAGGCTACACTTTTGTAGAAAAGCTTCAAACGATTGTAACCAAATACCGTAACATGATTGAATCCGGTAATTATCAAGTCAACTTTATGCGTCAATACTATGATATATTTCATTTATTACAACAACAAGAAGTAAATGATTTTATTGGAACAGATGAATATCATAAGCATAAAGAAAATCGATTCCCGAAAGCAGATTACGAAATTGCTTTAGCAAAGAATCAAGCATTTTTATTAGAAAACACCGATATTAGATCCAAATTAGCTCAGCATTATAGCACTTCAAAAGGCCTCTATTATAATGGTCAACCAGAATTTGAGTCTATGTTAGCAGATATCAAAAAACAACTACATAGATTGTAATTCCTCCTCCCCACCTATCCAAATATTGTTTATCTTTAAGGACAAACCAAGTATAGTATTGATGGCATCTAATTTTGATTTTTTAGCAGAAGAATTTCCGCATATCTACCAAGAAATTAAGCAGGCAGAGCAGAACACCTTTACGGCACCCCGCTACGCAGCAATGCTGTGTCGCTCGGCACTAGAAATGTCATTATTCTGGCTGTATGAGAATGATGCTGATTTTGAGATGCCCTATGATACTTCGATTAATAGCTTATTGCATACCGATTCTTTTAGAGATAATATTCGTGCTTCAGTACGTGAAGAACTCAATGCCGTACGCCTGCTAGGTAATGTTGCCTCGCATGCGGGTAAGGGTAATGCTGTAAAAAACATTAAAGATACGGAAGCATTGCATGTGCTCAAATGCATGTATAATTTTCTCCACTGGATTGCTAAATTATATGCCAAGCGCTTCCCTTCGGATCTGGAATTTGATGAAGGATTAATTCCTCGTGGCCAAATCGCTGATATCAATGCGCAAAAGGTAAAGGAGCTTAACAACTCTTATCACGAAGCGCAAAAGAATGCGGATGAGGCTTTTAAAGAAAAGCAAAAGGCATTGCTTCAAAATGAACAGCTACGCAGACAGCTGGAAGAGATGCAGGCGCAATTAGCACAGCGTAAAGAAGAACGTGAACAGGAAATGGCGGAAGCACCTGCCCCTCCTATCTTGATTACGGAAGCGGAGACTAGGCGATTGCTGATTGATCTATACCTGAGAGAAGCGGGCTGGGATAATCTTCAAAAACCGCGCGATATTGAATATGAAGTAGTGGGCATGCCTTTGTCGACCAATCGTTCGGGTAAAGGTTATATAGATTATGTGCTATGGGATGACGATGCCAAGCCATTGGCTATAATGGAAGCAAAGAGTACGTTGCATGACGCGAACAAAGGCATGCATCAGGCTTCATTATATGCGGATTGTTTAGAAAAAAGTACGGGACAAAGGCCAATTATTTATTACTCTAATGGGTATGATACGTACATGTGGGATGATCAGTTCTACCCTCCTCGTCAAGTATATGGATTCTATACCAAACAAGAGTTACAGACATTGATCAAACGACGTGAGTCACGCAAAGATATTAGGCACTTTGAGGTGAATACGGCTATAGCAGGTAGACCGTATCAGCTGGAAGCTATTCAACGACTAGCCGAACACTTCGTAACTACAAAAGATAATGCTTTGCGAGGTACTAATCGTCGTGCGCTATTGGTAATGGCTACAGGCTCAGGTAAGACCCGTACGGCAGCAGCAATCGTGGATATGCTCACAAAATGTAACTGGGCTAAGCGTATATTATTCTTGGCAGATAGAAATGCATTGGTGACGCAAGCCAAAAATGCGTTCAAAGAGCATCTACCACATTTGTCGGCTGTAGACCTTACGAAAGAAAAGGAAACGGGCCATACGCGTCTGGTATTCTCTACGTATCCAACAATGATGAATCTGATTAATAATCAAATGGATGGAGCGAGTCGGCACTATGGTGTAGGACATTTTGATGCTATATTTATTGATGAGGCTCACCGTTCTATTTATCAGAAATACAGGTCGATATTTGATTATTTTGATGGTTTATTGATTGGGTTGACGGCTACCCCTAAAAAAGAATTGGATGCAGATAAAAATACGTATAGATTCTTTGAGCTTGAAGATGATATCCCTACCTTTGCCTATGAGCTCAATACAGCGGTAGATGATGGCTATTTGGTGCCTCCACGTGCTTATTCCGTACCTATACAGATGGTTCGTGATGGTGTCAAATATAAAGAGCTTAGCGAAGAAGATAAAGAAGAACTGGAGAATAAGCTTGGCTTAACGGAGGTGTCTGAGGAGGAGCTGCAAGAATTAGAGATTGGTTCGTCGCAGATCAATTCGTTCTTATTCAATGAGGATACGGTAGACCTTGTACTCGATCATTTGATGAATAATGGTCTAAAAGTAGCTTCGGGAGATAAAGTAGGTAAAACGATTCTGTTTGCGCGTAACCATCGCCATGCTGTTTTTATAGAGGAACGATTTAATAAAAACTATCCAGAGTATGGTGGTACCTTCTGTAGGGTTATCGATAATTATAATGATAAAGCACAGGATTTGTTGGAGAAATTCTGTTATGATAAAGAGGAACTAGCTCCACAAATCGCTATATCGGTCGATATGATGGATACTGGTGTGGATGCACCTAGTGTGTTGAATCTTGTTTTCTTTAAACCGGTGAAATCATATGCTAAGTTTTGGCAAATGGTGGGCAGGGGTACGCGATTGCGACATAACTTGTTTGGACCTGGTGAGGATAAAAAATATTTCTTAATATTTGATTATTGTAGAAATCTTGAATTCTTTCAGGAGAATCCAGATGGGCATCAAGCGAGCGTCCAGCGTCCATTGGGCCAGCTTCTGTTTTTGGAGCAATTGCGAGTGGCTAACCTTATTGATGAAAATGAATTGGCTACAGCTGAGGATATTGCACTTGCTAAGGAATACTTAGATAGTCTGCATAAAAAGATATCTCAATTGGATACAACGAGGTATGAGGTTCGAAAGCATTTGGCAGCAGTACATCGATTTTCAGATAGAGCGTCTTGGGACTCCATGTCCAAATCGGATATATTGGAGGTAGAAATGGAATTATCTCATTTGGTACCCTATACGGAGGATACGGATGAAATGGCTAAACGATTTGATCTCAACAGTTATAAACTTCAGATAGCTGTGATGACTAAGTCTCCTCGTCAAACTATGCTTGTACAGAACTTTATGGATATTGGCAAGAGGTTGTTGAAGAAGAAGAATGTGCCTGCCGTAGCTGCTAAAGAGACAAGCATCAGAAACTTAGCATCAATTGATTATTGGCAAGAAGTATCGCTACAGAGGATAGATAATATACGTAAGGATATTCGTAATCTTGTGCATCTGCTTAAGGAAGAGAATAATATTAAACCGATATATACGAAGCTGGATGACAACCTCATGAAAGAGGATATTGTAGAATATAATATCATTGAGAATTTTACAAATCTACAAAGTTATAAAGATCGAGTAACGGCGTTTATAAAGAAAAATAAGCATCATCTAGTTATTGATAAGTTATATAAAAATCAAGCCATTAACGCTTTTGAGTTACAGCAATTGGAGCAGTACTTACTAGCTGAGGCACTGGGTTCTAAAGAAGAGTTTATTAATGAATTTGGGGACCAGCCTTTAGGAACTTTTATTCGTTCGATCATCGGGCTTGACCAAGAAGCCATACAAAAACATTTTACGGATTTTATTCGGGAAGCTAACCTTTCTGCAAAGCAAATTAAGTTCATGGATACGATAATACGTTATTTTGTTTCTAACGGTTATTTAGAGTCTTCGGATTTAATGGAACCTCCATTTACAGAATTGGATGATAGTGGAGTAATGGGGTTATTTGAGATGAATCAAGTTCATCAAATCATAGGCTTGGTTGATGGAGTAAATAAAAATGCAGGAATTGGAGCATAATAATTAATAATAAGAGAAATAGGTTAAAACCCCTCTTCTATCTTCTTAAGCTGATGCTGACGAGGCTTTTTCAATCCTGATGAGGAAATGTGTAGCTGAGACTGATTAACGTCTCTAACTTTCGCTAAAGCGGCATTGGTAAAATTAATTGAAAGGGAAATGAAAAATAGCCCTTCCAATGATGAAACGGCTATCATAATGTTATAAAATCATCGCTCGCTAGAGCTTCTCGATATCTTCGATAGAAAGACCGGTGCCTTTGGCAATGTCCGCTATGGGTAAGCCCATTTTCTTAAATTCTAGAGCAACTTCGAATGCCTTCTTACGCTCACCTTCTGCCAAGCCCTTCTCTATCCCTTTCTCTATCCCTTTCTCAATGCCTTTTTCGATGCCTTTCTCTCTCTCTTGTCTTTTGATTGTTTCTATTACACCCATTTGAATTGTGCCTCCCGTCACTTGATAAATGTATTCATCAAAGTTACTATTTAATTCTTTATCTCGTATGAATAGAAAGCTTTTTAAAAACACTAAAAAGCTCATTATACGATCTTTACTATATTTATTCGTCTCGATAAGCGCTCGGGCTATGGTACTCCGTTGCGCAGCCAGCTCTTCTTCGGGTACTTTATTCTCCTGTAAAGCTTTCTGACATGATAACACAATATACGCAAAAATATTGTCCATACCTAATAACTCACTCTCCTGATGATCGAAGATCTGGTAACTCAAATAACGAAATGTCAAAGAGGTATCAAAAACACGATAGCTGTAGGTATCAGGGCGCCCTTGGCTTGCTAATCCTGTGAAAACAGCGATAGTCTCCACAGGTACTCGATAACGATCTAATAACCGGTAATGGTATGAGGCTGTGCACGAATAGGTCGTAAACTCATAAGTATTATTAATTGGTTATCATTCTACTATAAAACTATTTCCTTATAAAAATGAAAATAAAGTATTTAACTCACATAACAAAACAATCACCTTGCAAAAACCTTAATAACATCCTTTATATCAACCGTATAATCAGCTGACCTAAAATCTTGCTTCATCGTCCACTTACGTTCATGACCTACAGCAGCCATAGTCACGGTATTACGTCCATGACGCCCATTGATCTTGTCCAAAGCAGCCAAAGCCTGTGACATTTTTCCACGTAATTCAGTCTTTGTATCGAACAGCGATTGTTGTACCTGTGTATTAGGGCGTATATCGTGAAGCATCACACCTACTTTGGCATAGGCATAGCCTGGCTTAAAAACTTTACGCAGAATCCACTGCCCTATCTTAATCAATTCTCCAGTACTAGAAGTGGGTGTAGGTAGCTTTAATTCCAATCCGACATAACACTGCTTCTCCGCTAAAATAAAACGACTGGTATGCGCAAAAACATATACCTTACCCGTAACAGAATTTTGCTGACGCAACTTCTCCGCTGCGGTAGAAATATAAGCTGCCAATGCCTCCAACATCACATCCAAATTTGTCTCGGCTTTACCAAAAGATCGCGAAGTACCTATACCCTTTTTGGCTTCACGAACGTATTCCATTTGAATACAAGACTCACCGCGCAACTCACGCCAGATACGAGCACCTACAATCGTAAAATGCTTCTGAACCCAATCCAACGGTAATTGCGTAAAAGCATAGGCCGTACCGATACCCTGCGCCAACAAACGCTTAGAATGCTTACGACCAAAACCCCATACATCTCCAATCTCCGTTTTCAATAAGGCTTCTCGCTCCGCTTGTTCACTTTTTAAGAAAAATACACCGATAGCCTTGTAATGCTTTTTGGCAATACGGTTTGCAATTTTCGCTAACGTTTTAGTCCGCGCCACGCCAATACAAACAGGAATGCCTGTACACTGGAGCAGTTCTGCACGTAAATCTTTGGCCAATTGCTCTGGATCTAAATAGTCATAGCCAGACAGATCACAAAAGCATTCATCAATCGAATAGATCTCTTGATTTGGAAAATATTTGCGGATAATAGCTGTAACGCGTAGCATCATATCTTGGTATAAGGGATAGTTCGATGAACGTACCCAGACGTCTTTATGTTTGTCACGCAGCTCAAAAAAAGGCATGCCCATAGGAATACCTAGATCCTTAGCCTCAGCTGATCGTGCGATTGCACAGCCATCATTATTACTGAGAACCACCCCTGGCCTATGTTGTAGCTGCGGTTGAAAAACTCGCTCACAGCTAACGTAAAAATTGTTGCAATCGATTAAGGCGAACATGGCGTTGACTTGCTTGGTTTAAAATAGTATGAGGTACTACTCCCCAAATTTCAAAATGCGATTCGGCAGTGATGGCTATTGGATGATAACGTGGATTGTCAGGCATCAAATAAACTTGATCACCTGTTTTGAAGAATACTCTCAAAATAAATTCTCCATCCATCACCCCAACAACGACATCGCCATTCTGTGGTTTTAATGAACGATCAACAACAAGTAGGTCGCCATCAAAAATACCAGATCCGGTCATACAATCGCCCGTGACACGTGCATAGAACGTAGCCTCAGGGTACTTGGTCAGATACGAATTTAGGTCTATACGTGATTCTTCATAATCCGTAGCGGGGCTCTCAAATCCTGCATGAATAGCCTCCCCAAACAAAGGTATCATCACCTTTGATTTCTCCAAAAAATATAGTTTCACATTCATAGTAGCACAAATATAATACTAATATTTTTAGCAAAACTAACATTATGTAAATTAAAAAAGAGGTAATTGAATATCAGGGGTATTCGTATCTTCATCACGCGCACCCGTAACACGATATACCTGATGACTATCCAAATCGTAGTCATAAGGCTTCATCAAGCTCTTGATTTCATTAGGGTTCTGTGAATTGAGCCAGCTGTACCGAGCGTCTTCAGGGATTATCAGGGGCATTCTTTTCTTCACATTGTGGATCTCCGCTAGTAAAGGATTGGCGGCTGTAGTAATTACTGAAAATGTGGGGTATGTATCTCCTGTTTCTTGATCTGCAAAAATGGAATATACGATACCTAATGTCATGATTTTATGCTCGGGACGGTAGATATAATAGTTCTCTGTCTCCTTAACTCCTTTGACTTTGTGGGGTTCATAGAATCCATCTACATACAACAAACCGCGTTGCTTACCGATATAGTGTTTGTAACTAGGTTTCTCAAAGATTGTCTCTGACTCGGCATTAAGGGTGTTAGCGTATTTGCCTGCTTCTTGTTCATTCTTGACCCAAAAAGGAATGAGCTTCCAGCGAGCATCAATAATATGTCCTTGATCATTGTTAAGTGTTACGGGCAAATACGGACGCCCAAAGCCATTTGCATGAAAGAGCTGTCCAACACTAGTTTCTACTTTCTTGTCCGGATTTTGATCTTTTAATGCTTTTTTGCTGGGTGTAGATACATGGTAACACATAAAATATTATTTTTAATATACTAAATGTAAGTAAATTATGATTATTATTGAAATACTTGTTTTTAGCATAGTAAGAAATCTATGAAAAGTATTCAGATCCCAAGAAATGACTTGAAGCCAAAGTCAACCTTAAGCGTGATTCACACAAAGAATGGGGAAATAATTAGAATAGAATCTGAACCGACTGTAAATAAAGAATGACTCGGTAGGCTTGAGGACTTTGCAAAAAGAAAAATAATAAAACGAAAGTAAAAGCAGTAGCTAACATGGGTTTGGCTCAATGGCGCGTAAAGACATAAATCGAAAGTTTCGGCTTTCTATCTTCTTAAGCTGATGCTGACGGGGCTTTTTCAATCCTGATGAGGAAATGTGTAGCTGAGACTGATTAACGTCTCTAACTTTCGCTAAAGCGGCATTGGTAAAATTAATTGAAAGGGAAATGAAAAATAGCCCTTCCAATGATGAAACGGCTATCATAATGTTATAAAATCATCGCTCGCTAGAGCTTCTCGATATCTTCGATAGAAAGACCGGTGCCTTTGGCAATGTCTGCTATAGGAGCTTATTATTTTTTAATGCAAAATATAGCCTTACAACATTAGTCACTTTACAAAGTGTCATTTGAACTTAATGATTAAACTCATTCCTTTCTATTTCTTTATACTTTTCGAGGGTTTCAAAGAAGGTGTGTGAAGTTATTATTTATTTTTTTTTGCATATTTTAAGAAATAAAATCATTGATATTAATGCTTATTTGATTTTTTCACCTCTAGAGCTTGTTTATTATAATAATTCAATATCGCTAATGACCCCATAAAATATATGATGAATACAAAAATTAAACAAGCAAAGCCAATCTTAGTCGCCTTCTTACTGTTTAGAAATTTATTTTCCTTATATCTTTCATAGATTCTATAGCTTTTTTATTAAAGAGCAATAACGTGCTGATATTGATTAATAGAGTGCCACGTCGTACCTCCTCGCAATGACGTGGTATGTTACAATGAATTCACTTAATTACATCCGTCAATGCGAGCTTATGAAACAATGTATTATTCATTGATTTGCCACAACTTCATTAAGTGTTAATTTTAGATATGTAAAATTTATTTTCGTTTATTTCGAATATTAGATATATTTATTTAATAATCTGAGATGAAATGGAAACACTAGACAAAATAAATAGACCTTCAAAAGAAGAACAAAAAGTTGCTATGGAATCTTACGATTCGCTCTCCGCAATCATAGAACAGTTAAATAGGAGTTCTACGGAGATTGAAATTGAAGAAACTAAAGAAAAGATTGTTGTTCCTCTAAGGGCTCTTAAGTTATTTGGAAGTATACTTAAAGCAATGTCCGAAGGCCAACCCATCTCTATTGTACCGTTAGCAACGGAAGTCACAACTCAAAAAGCTGCAGAAATATTGGGTTGCTCTAGACCTCATTTAGTAAAATTACTTGAAGAGGGAGAAATTCAATTCACTAAAGTCGGCAAACATAGAAGAATATTGTTCGATGATGTCATTAAGTATAAAATGCAAATGAAAGCTACGCAAAAAAAGCACTTAATTGATATGATGAATTTTGATGAAGACCTAGGTATTTATGATTCATAGCGTACGATTTACGGCTGTATTGGATACTAATGTTATTTATCCAGTTGCTGTCAGGGATCTTCTACTTTGGTTTGCTCATTACGATCTTTATACTCCGAAATGGAGTGCACATATTTTTGAAGGATGGAAACGTGTCATGATAAGGAAAGGTGTTGCAGAAGAGGAAGCTATAAAAAGAGTGGAGGCTCCCAACAGAGCATTTCCTGATGCTTTTGTACAGCATTACCAGGGCATAATCTCTAGCTTAACATTACCTGATCCTGATGATTCTCATGTATTAGCTGCAGCGATAAAATCTAATGCAAATGTAATTGTATCGAATAATATCAAAGATTTCCCAGAAGAATACCTAAGATCTTTTGGCATTAGGGTACAATCAGCAGATGACTTCTTAACAGACATTATTGATTTAAATCATGAGCTGTCCATTAAAGCATTTCGAGAAATGGTGATGTATAAGAAAAATCCGGAGATGGATATTTATCAGGTATTGGAACAATTTCGCAACATTGGATTAAAAGATACAGCTGATTACCTACATTCAATATTATGAATCTCTTTAAATTAAGTAGTTTCTAAGCGCTGACTGCTTAAAAATCATAATTTGATTTTTAAGCAGAAGAATTGCCGCATATATACCAAGAAATTAAGCAGGCTGAGCAGAACACCTTTATAGCACGATGTTGTGTCGCTCGCCACTAGAAATGTCTTTATTCTGGCTGTATGAGAATGATTCTGATTTTGAGATGCCCTATAATACTTCGATTAATAGCTTATTGCATACCGATTCTTTTAGAGATAATATTCGTGCTTCAGTACGTCAAGAACTCAATGCTGTACGCCTGTTAGGTAATATTGCCTCGCATGCGAGTAAGGGTAATGCGGTGAAACGTAAAGAAGAACGTGAACAGGAAATGGCGGAAGCTGCTAAAGAGACAAGCATTAGAAACTTAGCATCTATTGATTATTGGCAAGAAATATCGCTACAGAGAATAGATAATATACGTAAGGATATTCGTAACCTTGTGCATCTACTGAAGGAAGAAAATAATATTAAACCGATATATACCAAGCTAGATGATAACCTCATGAAAGAGGATATTGTAGAATATAATATCATTGCGAATTTCGCAAATCTACAAAGTTATAAGGATCGGGGACCAGCTTTTAGGAACATTTATTCGTTCGATCATCGGGCTTGACCAAGAAGCCATACAAAAACATTTTACGGATTTTATTCGGGAATCTAACCTTTCTGCAAAGCAAATTAAGTTCATGGATACGATAATACGTTATTTTGTTTCTAACGGTTATTTAGCGTCTTCGGATTTAATGGAACCTCCATTTACAGATTTGGATGATAGTGGAGTAATGGGGTTATTTGAGATGAATTTAATGATAGGTGTAAAATTATTGACATTAGACACTCGGTGATCATCGTCTATCGTAATAACATGGACTTGCTCGCCAATCTTAATTTTACTATGATCAATGACTTCATCTCGCTTACTTAATATGAGCGTACAATT
>CANRHE010000073.1 GCA_947630335.1 uncultured Sphingobacterium sp. | reverse complement strand
AAATGAATAATATCGTTACTTATTAATGTATCATAAAACGGTCCTGATATTACCAGAACCGCCTATATTTTGCAATGGCAGTTATTGTACAACACCACTTATGCTATATTCATTGTTTCCTACTAAAAGTACTTTTTGAGTTTTATTGATACTGTAATATTTTCCATTTTCAAAAACTAATTTTTCATCAGTTTTATAAAGGATATTTTTGGTATTACGTTCTATAGTAAAGGAGGTGATAATACTATCCTTATAGACAATAGTTACTTTGGTTGAATCTATATTCTTACCATTCAAAGAATAAGTAACTATGTTGTTCGTACTATCTTTAGAAATATAACTTTGATAAGCTGGTTTATTAAGATCAACCGTTAAAAAAGGAGAAAGTTCGACTGACCAATCTTTAATATGTAGCTCTTTTGTTTCCTTGTCGTTATTACTAATAACCGTTTTCACGACTAGGGGATTAGTACGGTGAAATTCATCAATTTGTTTTTGAAAATATAAAGGGATATCTATATATTGGACAATATTAACTTCAGAACTGTGAGGTTGGGAAGACGTACAGCTAAATATTAAGTTGGCTATCCCTAGCGTAACTAGGGTAGCCTTTAAAGTACTATTTTTAATCTTAGTATACCAATACATTTCCACTCATTTCTGAAGGTATAGCAACGTCTAACAACGTCAATACCGTTGGTGCAATATCGCCTAATTTACCATCCTTAATATGTTTATAATCGCTGTCAATTAAAACACAAGGTACTAAATTAGTTGTATGTGCTGTGTGAGGAGATCCGTCTTCATTAATCATGAATTCAGAATTTCCATGGTCAGCTAAAATGATGAAAGAGTATCCATTAGCTAGGCCAGCCTCAACAACTTGTTGAGTACAATGATCGACAGTTTCGACAGCTTTTACCACTGCATCAAAAACGCCTGTATGACCTACCATGTCAGGATTAGCAAAGTTTAAACAAATGAAATCAGGCGAATTACTTTGAATATCTTTAATGATAGCACTCGTTATTTCTGCAGCACTCATTTCTGGTTGAAGATCATATGTAGCAACTTTAGGAGAGGCTATAAGAAGTCTTCTTTCATCTTGGAACTCTTGCTCTCTGCCACCTGAGAAGAAGAATGTTACGTGAGGATATTTTTCAGTTTCTGCAATACGTACTTGGGATTTATTATTAGCAGCTAATACTTCACCTAATGTATTTACTAAATTGTCCTTTTCGAATACTACTTTAATGTTTTTGAAACGCTCATCATAAGATGTCATAGTTACATAGTATAAGGCTAAAGGATTCATTCCATAATCTGGAAATGATTGTTGTGTTAGCGCTATTGTGATTTCACGCCCTCTATCTGTTCTGTAATTAAAACAGAAAACCACGTCTCCCTCTTGAATAGTTGCAATAGGCTTATCATTATTATCTACAAGAACGATAGGCTTTACAAACTCATCTGTAATTCCATTTTGGTAAGACGCTTGTATAGTTTGTATTAAATCTGTGGAATGTGTTCCTTGCCCTTTAACTAATAGATCATAAGCTTCTTTGACCCGTTCCCATCTATTATCCCTATCCATTGCATAATATCTACCGATAGCAGATGCAATCGTACCTACGGAGTTTTCTAAATGTGATTGCAAGTTTTTGACATATCCTAATCCGCCGTTAGGGTCTGTATCACGACCATCAAGGAAAGCATGAATAAATACCTGTTCATCAGTTAAATTTGCTTCTTTTGCTGCATCACATAGGGCCTTTAAATGATTGATATGAGCATGTACCCCACCATCGGAAAGAAGTCCTATGAAGTGTACTTTCTTATTATTTTCCTTTGCGTAGTTAAAGGCTCCTTGTATAATTTTATCGGTTTGAAATTCTTTATCCTCAATGGCTTTATTGATTCTGCCTAATTCTTGATATACAACTCTTCCTGCCCCTAAGTTCATGTGACCAACTTCAGAGTTGCCCATTTGACCAGCAGGTAGTCCTACTGCTTCGCCCGATGCCTCTAAGCTTGAGTTAGGATATTTACTCAATAAACTATCAATAAAAGGAGTTTGTGCAGCAATTACTGCATTAGAACTCGTTTTTGGTCCGTATCCTAATCCATCCAAGATTAGTAATGCTACTTTTTTTTGATTTTTTTTGTCCACACACAAATATAAAAAATAAAGACTATTTAATTTTCCCTTTGTGTATATAATTACTTCCTAAATATTAATTAATTGTTTAATTCAATAGGTATAAGGGGTAAGCGAGCACAAATCTATTCTTAAAATACTACTGTAGTTAGGCTTTGCATTAAATTCCAACTTGTTTAAATAGAGGATTTTTTTTGTAAAACAACAAAATTGTTCTATTCCTTATTTTATTAAACGTAAAAATTAAAGAATTTTTGGTAGCTGTTAACTTTATGAAAATCAAAGTTGATGTGTTGATTAATGTATTTTTTTCTTTCTAAAAAATAGAAAGACTGCTTTTTTTTACTCTAAATGTTTAATTTTTTGTTCATCTTAGCTGAATATTTGCGATTAAATATGACGGAAGAATATAAGAATAAACTAAAGCATTTTGTTTTAGAGGCTTTAGAAGAAGACGTTAGGGATGGTGATCATACAACATTAGCTTCATTGCCAGAAGATAAAATTGGTGAGGCTAAGCTGTTAGTGAAAGAATCTGGAGTAATAGCAGGAGTGGAAGTCGCTGTTCAAATATTTCGTGAAATGGATGATTCTTTGGAGGTAGATGTTTTTATAAAAGATGGAGCTTCTGTCGATGTTGGAGAAATAGTTCTTTATGTGCGTGGTAAAATTCATTCCATACTAAAAGCTGAGCGTCTTGTGTTAAATATAATGCAACGTATGTCTGGAATAGCAACAAGAACTGCTATCTATGTTAAGGAGCTTGAAGGCACCAATGCTAAGGTTTTGGACACACGAAAAACGACACCATTACTACGTTTTTTAGAAAAAGAAGCTGTGAAAATTGGTGGTGGTGAAAATCATCGATTTGGTTTGTATGATATGATTCTCATCAAGGATAATCATGTAGATTATGCTGGAGGTGTTTTAAACGCAGTTAAAAATGCTGTCAACTATAAAATAAAAAATAAATTAAACATTCCGATCGAAGTTGAAGTTCGTAACTTTGAAGAATTAAATGAGTTAATGACTAGTGAAGGTGTTGATCGCGTGATGTTTGATAATTTCACTCCTGCGAATGTAAAAAGAGCGGTAGAGATTGTGGGAGATAAGTTTGTTACTGAGGCTTCGGGTGGAATTACTTTAGATACTATTCGATCTTATGCTGTCACAGGGGTTAACTTTATATCTGTTGGCGCCTTGACTCACTCTGTTAAGAGTTTGGACTTGAGTTTGAAGGCAAAGCTTGTTTAAAGCAAAAGAAAGATTAATGATTTCATTATATTTAATAGGAATAGTAATATTGGCTTACTTATTTGGCTCTATACCGACGGCAGTATGGTTTGGTGAGGCTTTTTATGGAGTTGATGTTAGGGAATTCGGAAGTGGTAATGCAGGAGCTACAAATACTTTTCGTGTTTTAGGAAAACGAGCGGGTGCTATTGTGATGTTTATTGATATATTAAAGGGGTGGACTGCAACTAACCTTCCTTATTTACTAGATCCTAGTATAGTAGGAGACCCAAACTCACCCTCTTTTGTTAACTTTCAGTTAGCTCTAGGTGTAATTGCTGTATTAGGACATCTATTCCCCGTGTTTGCTGGATTTAGAGGAGGGAAGGGTGTAGCCACCTTATTTGGTATGGTATTAGCTATACACTTACCAGCTGCATTGTGTTGTGTATCAGTGTTTATATTGTGTTTGCTAATTACTCATTATGTTTCATTAAGTTCAATTTTAGCGGGATTTACTTTTCCTTTGAGTTTGGCATTTGTTTTCAAAACAACTATTCCTTCGATAATGTTATATGCTATTGCCATATGTGCTTTAATACTTATAACACATCAGAAGAATATAGAGAGACTATTAAAACGGAAAGAATCTAAGGTATATCTTTTCAAAAGGAAAAGTACTGATTAAACTCTATTGTATTTTTATAGTTTAATTATATTAATAAATTTAATCAATTGTATAGGAGGAGTAAATACATGAAAAGTTTTTTTAAGTTTTCCATAATATTATTAGTTAGCTCAGCTATGTATGGATGTGCTACATCAGCTATTACTGGAAGGAAATATTTGAAACTAGTAGATAGTGAGGCAATAAACCAACAATCTACTTTGGCTTATAAAGAGTTTTTGAATAATAAAAACACAAAAGTTATAACAGGGACATCGCAAGCTACTTCTGTGAAGCGTGTGGGTAACGACCTCGCTAATGCTACTATGCGTTACTTACAAGAAAGAGGAATAGCTGATAACTTTAATTTTAACTGGGAATTCAACCTTATTCAAAATAATGAAGTAAATGCATGGTGTATGCCAGGAGGAAAAGTGGCCATTTTTACTGGAATTTTACCAATAACTGCTAATGAAGCTGGGTTGGCGACAGTGATGGGACACGAAATCGCACATGCTATTGAAGAACATTCTGTAGCTCAAGCCTCTAATCAAATGGCTTTACAATTAGGTGCTCAAGTTTTGGGTGTTACAAGTGCGACAACTAATAATAAAGGTGTAGCTGTAATTAATCAGCTATATGGTATAGGTGCACCTATGGGACTGCTTAAATTTTCTCGTAATGATGAATTGGCTGCTGATCGTGCAGGTCTAATAATCATGGCTATGGCAGGATATGACCCTAGAGAATCTGTAAAGTTTTGGGAAAGAATGGCTGCTTCTAAATCAGGTAATCAGCCTGCAGAATTTATGAGTACACACCCTAGTGATGCCAGACGTATAGCACAATTGGAAGCTTATATTCCTGAAGCTATGAAGTATTATAAAAAAAAATAAAATAATATTTTTCTTATCTATAAATAAAAAAGCAATTCGTACGAATTGCTTTTTTATTGGCTGAAATTATATCTTTGTAAACTATTAGAAAATCATATTTTGTATGTCAACGAAACAAGAGAAAATTGCGAATTTTGATCCATCTCAGCCAGGTTTGGCTGATTCCAGTATATATGGTCTACCATTTACAGCTGAGGAAAGTGATATAATTGTTGTCTCCGTACCATGGGAAGTTACTGTAAGTTACGGCGCTGGAGCTTCCTTAGGTCCGCAATCTATTCTAGACGCATCTTATCAAGTAGATTTATTGCAACAAGAGTTTCCAGAGTTATGGAAACTAGGGATCTTTTTGGACGAAGGTCCTAGACATTGGGCAGAGAAAAGTACGTACTATAAAGAATTAGCACAGCCAATTATTGAAGCATTAGAAAATGGAGTATCTATTGAAGATGATGCTGTATTAAGCGCTAACTTGGCAGAAATTAATAATGCATCAGCAGTGTTAAATGAAGAACTTAAAGAACGTGTTTTAAACTGGAAAGCTCAGGGTAAAAAGGTTATTTTACTAGGAGGTGATCATTCTACACCTATGGGATATTACCAAGCATTAGCAACTCAGCATTCAAACTTCGGAATTTTACATTTTGATGCCCATATGGATTTACGTATTGCCTATGAAGGATTTATATACTCTCATGCATCTATTATGTATAATACAATTCAATTGCCTCAGGTAACAAAGTTAGTTCAAGTAGGAATTCGTGATTTTTGTGAAGAAGAGGTGTCTGTCGTTAAATCTACTGATAAAGTAAAAGTGTTTACCGATGTTGATTTAAAGAAATCGAGTTTTGAAGGACAAACTTGGCAAGAAAAAGTAGATGAAATAATTAATTTATTACCTCAAGAGGTGGCAGTAAGTTTTGATATCGATGCATTGTATCAATGGTATTGTCCTAATACAGGAACTCCTGTTCCTGGAGGATTATCTTATGAACAAGCTACTTATGCTCTTACGCGATTAGCCAATTCTAATAAAACGATAATTGGTATTGATTTAGTTGAGGTTGCTCCTGGAGAGGATGAATGGGATGGAAATGTGGGAGCGAGACTATTATTTCATATGTGTGGTGTTCTTGCTAAAAATAATGGTATGCCAACCGGAGAACCCATCAAATTTTAATTTCAAAAAAATAACATATTTATAATTACGAAAGGATTGTATATGCAATCCTTTCGTAATTATAAATATGTTTTAAGGTGTCTTTTTTGAATTTTTATCTTCTTGACGTTTGATTTCTTTCTTTTTAAACTCTATAACTTCAATTATTCTTGGAATACTACTTTTAGGCGCCATATGCTTTAGTCTTTTCAATTTTTTGCGGTATCGTAAAGCTCGGATTGTTTTATTATTCTTATATAAATTCCAATTCATAAGTAATACAGAGAATAATACAACTATTAACCCAGTAATTTGTAAACTTGTGACTTGATGATGTGTAAAGAAATGGACCAATAGAAGTGCAACTATTGGATTAACGTAAGCATAGGTACTAACTTCTGTAGCTGGTCTAACTTGTAGTAACCAAATGTATGAGCTAAAAGCTAATATTGATCCCATTAATATTAAATAAGCCATCGCTGCCCAATCTGCAGGATGTACATCTTGGAATTTAAACTGTTTGTACTCACCAGTCAAAATTGCTACAGAAGTAAATGCAACCCCTGCTGTAATCATTTGCCAAGCGGTTTTTACAATTACATTTAATGATTCTTCCTTTTGACCTTCTTTATTATATGATTTGGTTGGTTTACTGTATTTGGATGTCAAAGAGCCTATAGTCCAGCCAATTGTTCCTAATGTCATTACTCCCATTGCTAGTAGTTTTTGACCTTTATCTTGTTCATCTCCAGATCCTCCTAACTGTTCAGCAAAAAGAAGTACGACACCTAAAAAGCCTAAAATTAAGCCAAGTACTGTAGGTATACTTGAGAAATTTTCTTTCCATTTAGGTTTGTCAAAAATTATAAACCATATTGCTGTCGCAGCAGAGAGAATAGAAACAATTCCACTAGAGATATATTGTTCGGCCCATATAATAGCAGCCATATCTACAAAAAGAAGTAAAAAACCAATGTATATAGCTTGTTTTACGTCTGATTTATTAAAGAGCTTGTATCCTTTGAGCGCACAAAATGCCATGAGGATGGAACCTGCAATAACGAATCTGGTAGAGCCTAACACAAAAGTTGGAAACGATCGGAGCGCAACTTCAATAAAAAAGAAGGTCGATCCCCAAACAATATATACCACTAAATACGCGAATATTACACTCACTAGACTAGGATTTTTTTCGTTGAACATACCTATTTTTTATGTGGAATAACTAATTTTTGATGTTCTTTTATTGTTTCTAATACAATTGTGGTACGTGTTGAGATGATTCCTTCTATTTTACCCAAGGTATTTCGCATTAAATCTACTAATCCAGCAGCATCATTAGTACGAACTTTTATTAAATATCCGTCATCTCCTGCGATATCATGAACTTCTTGAACTTCAGGTATTTCTGCCAATAAATAAGCAACACCTTGTTCGCCAATAATATCCGATGTTTTGATAAATATAAAGGATAGTAGGTTTTGATCAATAGCAGAAGGATTAATCTTTGCATTGTA
This sequence comes from uncultured Sphingobacterium sp., assembly GCA_947630335.1. Lineage (GTDB taxonomy): Bacteria > Bacteroidota > Bacteroidia > Sphingobacteriales > Sphingobacteriaceae > Sphingobacterium. The sequence goes on along the minus strand of CANRHE010000073.1, from coordinate 4,067 downwards.
CTCTAAAATAACTTCCTTTTGTTCTAATTTTTTTACACGTTCAAGAATTGCAGAAGGAGCCATTCCTAATTCTCTTGCGATATCTGCGTTATTTGTTCTAGCATTATTCTGCATAATGCGAAGAATTTGATAATCTATATGATCTAAAGATATTTCTAATTTTGACATAATTCTACAAAAATAGGTAATTGGTGAATTATATTCAAATTATAACTATAATAAATGAATATAATTCATTAGTAAGCAAATTGATGTGTTTTGCAGGGGAGTTGTGGATATTTGCATTATTTTGCGTTATTTGGAATTCTTCTGCAAAAACTTACAATTATTAGTAACAATATACAAAATAATTAAGTTAGTTTGAGTAAATTTGATTGTTAAATTAAACTGTTAAAGACATATTTCATGTTATCGGCCCTAGAAAATTTAAAAAATTCATTAGTTGGTGATCTTTATTTTGATGCAACAAATTCAATAGATCAAACTATTCGAATAGCTTATTCGACAGATGCTTCTGTTTATCAAGAGCTTCCTTTAGCTGTAGCTATTCCTCATATAAAAGATGATTTATTTCATTTGATTCGATTTGCTACTCAGAATAATGTCACATTAATTCCTCGTACTGCTGGAACATCTTTGGCAGGACAAGTGGTAGGGTCAGGTATTATAGTTGACGTCTCCAAGTATTTTAATAGTATAATTGAAGTTAATGTAGATGAACAATGGGCTATTGTTCAACCAGGTGTCATTAGAGATGATTTGAATGCTTATCTAAAACCATTAGGTTTAATGTTTGGGCCTGAAACCTCTACTGCAAGTCGAGCTATGATTGGTGGTATGATTGGTAATAACTCTTCAGGTTTGCATTCTATCGTTTGGGGTGACACACGTGAGAACTTAATTTCTGCCCATGTAATTATAAATGATGGCAGTGAAATTATTCTAGAAGAGTTAGATCACAAGAGGTATTTTGAAAAGTTATCTTTAAATAATAGAGAAGGTGAAATTTACAGGGCATTAAATGAATTAATTACTAATAAGGAAAATATAGATATTATTAATTCAGGATATCCTAAAAAAGATATTACACGACGTAATACAGGATATGCTTTGGATTATTTAGTTGATCCCAATGTACCTTTTAATTTATGTAATTTACTTGCTGGCTCGGAAGGGACATTAGGAATTATTACAGAAGCTAAGATTAAATTGCGTCCATTACCACCTAAAGAAGTAGGGCTTTTATGTGTTCACTTTAATGATATGGTTGAATGTATGCATGGTAATGTTATTGCGCTAAAGCATCATCCTGACGCCTCCGAATTAGTTGATAAATATATTTTAGACTTCACAGATGGACACCCTACCTATCAATATAATCGTTTTTTTATAGAAGGAGATCCTAAAGCTTTATTAATTATCGAATTTAGAGGAGACTCAAAAGAAGAGGTTGAGTATAAGGCTAATCGTTTAAAAATTGATTTAATAGAACAAGGTTTGGGATATGCGTATCCATTAATTACAAATGCTAAAGAAGCAGCCTTAGTTTGGGATGTACGTAAAGCAGGATTAGGTTTGATCCGTAATTTACCAGGTGATAGCCAACCTGTTAATTTAATAGAAGATTGTGCGGTATCTCCAGTAGACTTACCAGCTTATGTAGAAGATGTTCAATCCATGTTAAAAGAAGAAGGTGTTCATGCTTCCTATTATGCACATGCTGGTGCTGGTGAGTTGCATATTGAACCATTTGTTAATTTAAAAACTGTTGAGGGAAAGAAACAATTTCGTTCCATTTTAGAGAAAACTACGGACTTAATTATAAAATATAATGGTTCTTTGAGTGGTGAACATGGGGATGGTCGTCTGAGGGGAGAGTTTATTGGAAAGGTTTTGGGAGAAAAAGTATATACTTTGCTGCAGGATGTTAAATCTACGTTTGACCCATCGGGTATATTTAACGCAAATAAAATTGTAAATACTCCTCCGATGGATACCTTCTTGCGTTATGATAAAGTTGTTGATGGTAGGCAGATTCAAACTTATTTCGATTTTACTAAAGATGAAAGTATATTGCGCTTAGCTGAAAAGTGTTCTGGATCAGGAGATTGTCGTAAAACTGAGATTACAGGTGGGACGATGTGTCCATCTTTTATGGCTACCCGAAATGAAAAAGATACTACTCGAGCTCGTGCAAATATGTTACGTCAATTTCTGACTAACTCTACAAAAGAAAACAGATTTGATCATGAGGAAATAAAAGAAGTGATGGATCTGTGCTTGAGTTGTAAAGGGTGTAAAACTGAATGTCCTTCAAGTGTAGATGTAGCTAAAATGAAAGCTGAGTTTTTGCAACATTATTACGATGCAAATGGGGCGCCATTTAGATCGCATGTAATTGCAAATTTCACGAAATCACAAGCTCTAGGTTCAGCAGTAGCTCCTTTATATAACTTCTTTTCACAGAATAAATTATTTTCATCCATAATTAAAAAAATTGTTGGTTTTGCTCCTCAGAGATCTTTGCCAACAGTAAGCGGAACAACATTACGTTCGTGGGTAAATAAACAAAAGCAAAGTGAGAAGAGACGTAAGGTTTATCTTTTTTGTGATGAATTTACAAATTATAATGATACCGAAATTGGTAAAAAAGCTTATAAATTATTAGTAGCGTTGGGGTATGAAGTGTTAATTCCACCGCATAAAGAAAGTGGAAGAACATATTTATCAAAAGGTTTTGTTAAGGAAGCTAAAGTTCTTGCTAATACTAATGTGAGTTTATTAAAGGATTTGATATCAACTGATATTCCATTATTAGGAATTGAACCATCAGCTATAATTACATTTAGAGATGAATATTTGACTCTTGTGGAACCTAATTTGTATGATGATGCTAATAGATTAGCTAAAAATACATTTATGATTGATGAGTTTTTGGTTAAAGAAATCGAAAAAGGAACTATCCTAGCAGAACAATTTACTTCTGAAAAAAAACATATCAAATTACATGGTCACTGTTATCAAAAAGCTTTTCATTTGGTTGGCTATACAGAGAAGTTATTATCATTGCCAATAAATTATGAAGTTGAGGTAATTCCATCAGGTTGTTGTGGAATGGCAGGGTCGTTTGGGTATGAAAAGGAACATTATGATGTATCCATGAAAGTAGCTGAATTAGTATTATTGCCCGCTGTTCGTGAAGCTAAGGAGAATACCATAATTGCTGCAGTAGGAACATCTTGTCGCCACCAAATAAAAGATGGAGTGGGTCAAATGTCATATCATCCCGTGGAAATATTATATAATGCTTTAATTAAATAAAACATTGTTGTAATTTGGTGGTTATATTGATTATAAAACTATAAATCTATGAAATCATTATTAGGAATAGGCTTACTTAGCATTGCATTAGCGACGAGTTGTAATAATGCATCTAAAACTGTAGAAAATACTACAGATTCAATAAAGCTTAAAGCATTAACGAATGATACTACAGCAGCAAGGGTACAATTGTTTTTAGGTTTTACAAATGAATCTGAAACAGATTCATCGAAAATTTTCATCTGTAAATCTCTAAATGGAATAGATACTGTCGGATTAAAGGTGGAAGTGTTAAAGAATATAAAACCAGGTATAAATAATGATGGTAATCCAATAGAGGCGGGTTTCGCAAAAGGAAGTGTTAAGCTATCTTCAATAGGTAATGAATCTAATAATTTTGTTGTGGCTTTAGGTCAAGTATTTAAACTTCCTTCTGATGGTGTCATGACATCCGAAACTATAGAACCTACTGTTTTTTCTTCAAATAAAGGTTTAGTAGAATTTAATAATCAAAATACTTATAGTTTTAAATTATTTTTAGATAATGGACTTGGAGAACCTGCGGAAATGTTTGCTGTATTAGATCTCTATCGACGTGCATTTGAATTATCAGAAAAAGAAGCCGTATATCGCCCTGGTATAATTGCTGCATTTGAAGGTAAATAACTATCTGACTAGTCCTGAAAAATAGATACAAGTTTTCAGTGATTAAAAATACATAAAATTATACAGTAGTAGCCAGTGGG
>CANRHE010000072.1 GCA_947630335.1 uncultured Sphingobacterium sp. | reverse complement strand
ATTGTGTTCGTCGTTTTGATTATTCAGCTAACTGTTTTAAGACCTAAGAAGGATGAAGTGGCTGCCTAAATATGGTTTACTATTAGGTCTGTTTTTTATTGTTCACTGTTCGTTGGCACAGCGAAGAGTCGCTTGTATAGGCGACTCTGTAACCAAAGGGTATGGTCTGAAAGATTCGACATCATCGTATCCCGCTCAGCTACAAAAACTATTGGGAAATGGGTTTATGGTTGGCAATTTTGGCCACTCGGGAGCGACCTTGCTTAATCAAGGGCATAACCCTTATACCAAAACCAAAGAATATAAAGAAGCTTTAGCCTTTGTACCGGATGTCATTGTTATCGCTCTAGGGCTTAATGATACGGATCCAAGAAATTGGCCTCATTATAGAAATGAGTTTTTTGCAAATTATAGTCAACTGATAGCTGATTTTAGAAAGGTAAATCCACAGGTGGAAGTATTCATCTGTACGATGACACCTATTTTTTCGGGACACTCACGTTTTTTATCAGGAACGCGAGAGTGGTTTGATCAAATACAGGAGTTAATACCAGCTATTGCAAAGGCTAATGGGGCTATGCTGATAGATAATCATAGCAAATTGAAATCAAGATTTGATCTTTTTGATGATTATATACACCCAACTACTTCGGGAGCGACAATCTTAGCGGAGAATGTATACGCTTACTTGGTTCCAGTACAACAGGATTTGTCAGTAAGCAGTACATGGGGGAGCCATATGGTTTTGCAGCGCCATGTACCAAATAGGATCTTTGGAAAAGCATCTGCTTTGGAGCAAATTACACTGGAATTCGATGGACAGAAGTATGCTACACAAGCTGACGATTTGGGAGATTGGGAGATGGTACTACCTAGTAGAAAAGCAGGTGGCCCATACTCCATTACTATCGTCGGCAAAACATCTACTATACGATTGACAGATATTTTATTTGGTGATGTTTACTTGGCTTCTGGTCAGTCGAATATGGCTTTCCAATTACAATCCATGGAGAATGCAGCTTATTATGTAGATAATGCCTCTAAGCATGCTACTGTAAGGTTGTTTAACAACTATAACCTCGTGGAGACGAATAATGTAGCTTGGAATAGAGTGACGTTGGACAAGGTCAATAAACTTGACTTTTTTAAAGGACAATGGGAAGTTCCTTCTGCAGCTAATATCAAATTATTCTCTGCTGTGGCATATGTTTTTGCTGTAGAATTGAATACTAATCTAGATGTCCCTATTGGGATCATACAACTAGCCGTGGGAGGGTCGAATACGGAGTCATGGATACCGCGAAAAGCATTAGAAGATGATAATTTATTAGCCAGCTATATACATACTTGGCGTAAGTCTGATTTTATACAAGACTTTTGTAGGAGTAGGGCGACTAAGAATCTCGAATTGACAGAGCTCAAAAACCAAAGGCATCCTTATGAACCTGCTTATAATTATGAATCGGGACTTGAAAAATGGAAGAATACGCAGTTGGCAGGGGTACTATGGTACCAAGGGGAGAGTAATGCACATAATGTAGAGCATCATGCTTATTTATTTGAGAAGCTGGTGGCTTCTTGGCGGGATGCTTTGCAGCAAGACTTGCCTTTTTATTTTGTACAGTTGTCGAGTATCGATAGACCTTCATGGCCTTCATTTAGGGATTCACAACGAGTACTTAGTAATAAGTTACCCAAGGTATATATGGCGGTCTCTTATGATGTAGGCGACGTCAAAGATGTACACCCTCATAAAAAAGAAATAATAGGTAAACGCTTGGCCAACTTGGTTAAACAACATGCCCATAAGATGAAGGTTCAAGCTGATGCACCTAGCCCAATAAGCTATTCAATGAAAGATGGAGAGATAACTCTCGTGTTTAATAATTGTAAGGCATTGATGTTAAAAGAAGGCGACTTGATCAAAGACTTACAGGTAGTCAATGCTCAAGGTGCGATTGTACCGATAACAAAATTAGTTATTGATAAAAATAAAATCAGGTTCCGTATACCGAATCAACAGATACGTGCGGTTCAGTATGCATATACACCTTTTAGTTTAGGAAATTTAGTAAGTGATACAGCTATTCCTGTATCGACATTCAATATTAATATAGAATGATTATGTATAGTGATCAACAATTAAATGAGTTGGCTAGTTTTTATAAAGACCAACTATTAAATGATACTGTTCCGTTTTGGTTTCCAAGATCTTATGATTTGGAGAATGGCGGATATTTATTAATGCGAGATGCGGACGGATCTTTAATTGATACGGATAAAGCTGTTTGGATTCAAGGTAGAGCATGTTGGTTGTTATCTACTTTGTATAATACGATAGAGCCGAAGCAAGAGTGGTTGGAAGGTGCAAAATTGGGTTATGACTTTATTAAAGATAAGTGTTTCGATAGTAAAGGTAAAATGTACTTTCATGTTACCCAATCTGGTGACCCTATTCGTATGCGTCGTTATTTTTTCTCCGAAACTTTTGCCGTGATTGCTTGTGCTGCTTATGCCAAAGCTTCCGGCGATCAAGAAGCTGCTGATCTAGCACGTAAGCTTTTTGGCATTTGCCTAGAGTATGCTAGTGGTGAGCGATTGATGGAACCTAAATTTGAAGGTACGCGTCCTGCTAAAGGTATTGGTATCCCGATGATCATGATGAATACAGCGCAGCAATTGCGTGAGACAATCGGTGACGCTCGTTGTGATGAAGCCATAGCAGGTTATATTCACGAGATAGAGACTTATTTTGTCAAAGATGATATACGTTGTGTGATGGAGCAGGTAGCACCTGATGGCTCTATTATAGACCATATTGATGGACGTACGCTGAATCCTGGACATGCTATTGAAGGAGCTTGGTTTATTTTGCACGAAGCTGTGTATCGTAATAATGATCCTAAGCTTATCAATTTAGGTCTTCGCATGTTGGATTATATGTGGGAACGCGGCTGGGACAAAGAACATGGTGGTATTCTATATTTTAGAGATGTATACAACAAACCTGTTCAAGAATATTGGCAGGATATGAAATTTTGGTGGCCTCAAAATGAAACCATCATTGCTACGTTGTTAGCGTATTTGATTACTAAGGATGAAAAGTATGCTAAGATGCACAAACAAATACATGAGTATGCATATAGTAAATTTCACGATAAAGAGCATGGAGAATGGTATGGATATCTACACCGAGATGGTACTATAGCGCAAACTGCGAAAGGGAATCTGTTTAAAGGACCATTTCACTTGCCTCGTCAGGAGTGGTACTGTTGGTCTATTTTAGAAAAATTTAATAATAATTCAAACACAGAATAAAGATGAAAAGACGTGTTTTCTTTGTATTACTAGTATTAGCTAGCTTTTCGAGTGTAAAGGCTCAGGACAATTTGATCCCTATGCCAATAGATGTGCAAATCGGCAAAAGTGTCTTGCATCTCTCGAATGGCGTTGTAATACAGGGAGAACACGTGGGCTCCTTGAGAACTGAGTTTAAAGAACTAAGGGAATTATTAAAAAATTGGGGAGTCAAAGATTATAGTAGAGAACGCAAGGCATTGCCCGTAATTTCATTGGAAATCTTAGCTGATAGTGCTTTACCATCTAAAGAGGCTTATAAATTGACCATTGATAAGAGTGGAATACGTATTGCTGCCACTTCAAGTGTCGGAATTTTCTATGGTTTACAAACCTTAAGGCAATTTGACGTATCCCATCATAAAATTCAATTCGTAGATATAGTTGATTACCCAGCTTTTCCTTGGAGAGGTTTCCTATTGGATGTAGGCCGTAATTATCAGCCTATTGCTATGCTCAAGGAGCAAATCGATGTAATGGCAAAGTATAAGCTAAACGTATTGCATTTTCACTTTACGGAGGACTTAGCTTGGCGGTTGGCCAGTAAGAAGTATCCTGGATTGACGGATAGCAAAATCATGCGGAGATGGGAAGGACAATATTATACGGAGGACGAATTCAGAGAGCTCATCAACTATTGTGAGGAAAGGCATATACTGTTTTTCCCGGAGATAGATATGCCAGGTCATAGTGCTGCATTCGAACGTTATTTTGGAGTCAATATGCAATCGGATAGTGGAATGGTATACATCAAGGAGCTGCTGAAGGAATTTAGAGATACCTATCCAGAATTGCCTTATTTGCATATCGGCGGGGATGAAGTGAAGATTGTAAATAAGAATTTCATGCCAGAAATCACTAAGTATGTTGAAGATTTGGGCTATTCAATGACTATGGGATGGGAACCAGGATCTAACTTAGCACCACAAACATACCGACAGTTATGGATGGGGGGACCTATTGTGATCGAAGAAAAGGGGGATATAGTATATGTGGATTCAAAGCACTTGTATATAAATCATATGGATCCGTTAGAGACTGTGACGACTTTATTTCACCGTCGTATAGGCGAGCAGGATAAGGGTCATAAAAATCTAATTGGCGGAACGCTTTGCTCATGGCCTGATCGTACGGTTTCCAAAGCCGAGGATATGTTTTTGCAAAATGCAGTGTATCCTTCTCTAATTACTTTTGCTGAAAGAAGTTGGCGTGGTGGAGGCACTCCTTTGTGGACGGCTAATATTTTTGGAAAAGAGACACAGGCTTACAAGGACTTTCGTAATTTCGAAACAAGATTACTTCATCATAAACAAGTTGAATTTGCTGAAAAGCCTTTCCCATATGTCAAGCAGGTAGATTTGGTATGGGATCTTATCGGACCCTATGATAATGGGGGTGATTTGACTAAAAGTTTTGTAGTCGAGGAGCAGCCATTTTCTAATGAGTTACCTATATACAAGCAAATCGAAGGGGGTACTGTGATTCTGAGACATTGGTGGTCGGATGTTGTTCAAGGGGCTATTGATCAACCACAAGCGAATACCACTTGGTATGCCCGAACTAAAATATACAGTTCTAAAGATCAAGAATATGATTTCTGGATTGGATTTGATAATCTTTCGCGCTCTTATGCTAGTGATTCTCCTGAAGCTAAAACTTGGGATAATAGACATAGCGGTGTGCGTGTTAATAATAAATGGATCAAGGCACCGGATTGGAAACAAGCCGGCTTAGCTGGAGATATGGAGAAGCCATATTTGGATGAAGGTTATTCTTATCGTGAGCCTAATAAGATCAAACTGAATAGGGGCTGGAATGAGGTGCTGATCAAGCTTCCTGTTGCAGACTTCAAAGGTAAAAATTGGCAAACGCCTGTGAAGTGGATGTTTACTTTTGTTCCATTAGAATCGATTAATTAATAAGTACAATAAAAAAAACATATGAAAAAACTATTTTTAAGTGCTGTTGCTATAACTGTTTTTATGTTTGGCCATGCACAGGAAGTAACGGTATTCGAATCAGGTAAAGATGGCTATGCTAGTTACCGCATACCTGCAATTGTAAAGAATAAGAATGGCGATCTAATTGCCTTTTCAGAAGGTCGTGTAGACCATGCTGGAGATTATGGTAATGTGGATATTGTGTACAAAATAAGTTCTGATAATGGTAAAACCTGGGGACCTCTTCAGGTAGCAGCCGACTATGATAAATTGCAAGCTGGTAATGCAGCACCTATTGTAGACTTGGTAGACCCTAATTATCCTAATGGTCGTATTTTCTTGTTTTATAATACAGGGAATAATCATGAACATGAAGTGAGAGCAGGAAAGGGCTTGCGTGAGGTTTGGTACATTACTTCAACGGATGGGGCTAAGACTTGGTCTGAACCTGTTAATATAACCACTCAGGCACACCGCCCCAATATGCCTCATGTCAATCCTCAATATAACTTTAAGGAAGATTGGAGAGCCTATGCCAACACTCCTGGACATGGATTACAATTTGATTCAGGTAAATATAAAGGCAGATTATATATTCCTGCTAATCATTCTACTGGTGATGCTAAACCTGCTGGAAGAGATTACTTTGCGCATGCTTATTATTCGGATGACCATGGTAAAACTTTTAAAATTGCAGATAAAATCACTTTTGAAGGTGGTAACGAAACCATGGCTGCTCAAATTTCGGACACAGAGTTATATATGAATACGCGTAACCAACAAGGTAACGTCAGAAACAGAATCGTAAGTTACTCCAAAGATGGGGGGGCTACTTGGGATACAACATTCTATGATAAAAACTTACCTGACCCAGTGAATCAAGGTAGTACATTATCTTGGAAAAAGGGTAAAGGTTATGTCTTGGCTGTATGTAATGCGGCTGATGAAAAATCAAGAGATAATTTGACACTACGTGTTTCTAAAGACAAGGGCAAGACATGGTACGTGAATAAAGTGGTAGCAAAAGCACCAGAAGGTTATAAGGGTTCTTACACGGCTTATTCGGATATCGTTCAATTGAATAAAAATACTATCGGTGTATTATACGAAAAAGATAATTATAAGACGATTGTATTCGATCCTATAAAAATTAAGTAACTTTAATACTACAAAATAAAAGGCTAGATAATATCTAGCCTTTTATTTTATCACTTAGTGTATAGTTTATACTTCTAATAATAAACGTGCAGGATCCTCTAATAATTGCTTAACACGTACCAAGAAGCTTACTGACTCACGCCCGTCGATGATACGGTGATCGTAAGATAAAGCAATATACATCATAGGACGAATAACTACCTGACCATTTTCAGCGATAGGGCGTTGAACGATGTTGTGCATTCCTAAAATTGCTGATTGTGGAGCATTGATAATAGGAGTAGACATCATTGAACCGAATACACCACCATTAGTAATAGTAAACGTACCACCAGTCATCTCATCAATAGTTAATTTGTTATCACGTGCTTTAGTTGCTAAAGCGATAATTTCTTTCTCAATTCCTTGTAATGAAAGTGATTCGGCATTACGAATAACAGGTACAACTAAACCTTTAGGTGCTGATACAGCGATTGAGATATCTGCGAAGTCAGAGTAAACAATTTCGTTTTCTTCGATGCGCGCATTAACGGCAGGCCATTCTCTTAATGCTGTAGTAACTGCTTTCGTGAAGAATGACATGAAACCTAAACCTACTCCATGTTTTTCTTTGAAAATATCTTTGTATTTAGCTCTTAAGTCCATGATAGGTTGCATGTTAACTTCATTAAATGTAGTCAACATAGCTGTTTCATTTTTAACAGAAACTAAACGTTTAGCTATAGTTTTACGTAGAGAACTCATTTTCTCGCGACGCTCATTACGAGCACCTGCTATAGGAGCTACTACTTCTACGGCAACTGCTTTTGCTGCTTTAGGAGCTGCAGGTTTAGCGATTGCTTTTTCGGCATCTTCTTTTGTGATACGACCTTCTTTACCCGTACCTTTAATAGTAGAAGGGTCAATTCCTTTTTCTCTTAAAATTTTTGCTGCAGCTGGTGAAGCTGTTCCAGCTGCATATGAATCTGGGTTTTCTGACGATTCAGTCGTAGTTGCTACTGGTGTTGTTGCAGCTGCAGGAGCTTCTGCTTTACTATCGCTAGCTGGCGCACCCCCTTCTTCAATGGTACATACTACTGCACCAATCTCTAACGTATCACCTTCTTGAGCAATGATGCGTAAAATACCAGCTTTTTCAGCAGGTAACTCAAATGTCGCTTTATCTGATTCTAATTCAGCGATGTTTTCGTCCATTTCGACGTAGTCGCCATCTTCTTTTAGCCATTGGGCTAATGTTACTTCGGTGATTGATTCACCAACGGTAGGGACTTTGATTTCTAAGCTCATAAATCTTATTTTTCAAACAGACGCCATAGGATTATCTCCTACAGCGCCGGTCTATATATTATTGTTTTTCGAATGATTTATTAATAATTTCTTGTTGTTGTGATATATGTTGTTTCATATAACCTGTAGCAGGGCTACCACTCGCTGCTCTACATATTGCATCTGTAAATTCAAGTTCAGTTTTTCTAAAGATTCTACAGAAATGAGGCCACGCTCCCATATTCTCATTCTCCTCTTGAACCCAAATGAATTCTGTGGCTTTGTTATACTTCTTGCGAATAGTTTTCAATTGTTCTACAGGTGAAGGATACAACTGTTCTAAACGAACGATAGCTACATCTGAGCGATTATCTGCTTGCTGCTTTTCTAATAATTCGTAATAAATTTTTCCAGAACAGAATAATACACGTGTTACTGAATCTGCATTTACAAAGTTATCATCAATTACTTCTTGGAAGTTTTGGGTGGTGAAATCTGCTAAAGTCGATACAACCTTCGGATGGCGTAACAAACTCTTAGGAGTGAAAACTACTAGAGGTTTACGGAATTCACGTATTAATTGACGTCTTAATAAATGGAAGTAGTTAGCAGGTGTAGTACAATTAGCAATGATTAAGTTATCATTAGCACATAATTCTAAGAACCTTTCGATACGTCCTGATGAGTGTTCTGGACCTTGACCTTCCATACCATGTGGAAGCATCATTACTAAACCATTAGAACGCTTCCATTTTGTTTCAGCTGAACTCAAATATTGATCTACTATGATTTGAGCACCATTGTAAAAATCTCCGAATTGAGCTTCCCATACAGTTAAAGATTGAGGGTTAGCGGATGCATAGCCGTATTCAAATCCTAAAACCGCATATTCAGAAAGTAATGAGTTGTAGATACTAAATTTATCTCCACCTTTAATTTCTGCTAAAGGAATGTATTTTTCTTCCGATTCTTCTAGTGTTAATACAGCATGACGGTGAGAGAACGTACCACGTTGAACATCTTGTCCAGAGATACGTACACGCTTGCCATCATTCAGTAATGTTGCGTAAGCCATTAATTCGCCCATAGCCCAATCATAGGAGTCTTTGGTAATCATAGCTGCGCGATCTTCGTAAAGCTTAGAAATCTTGCGGAAGAATTTCTTGTCTTTCGGTAGAGAAGTAATTTGCTTAGCTAATGCTAAAAAAGTTTTGTCCTCTACTTTAGTATTTATTGATTTAAAGATATCTACTTTTTTGGCTGGATGAAGACCTTTCCATGCCCCACCGAACATTGGTACTTCTTCTTCTAGTACCTCAACTGCTTTTGAAGCATCTAATTGCGTTTGTAAATAATCTTTGAATTCCTTTTCTATTTGTTTAGAATAACCTGCTTCAATAGAACCTTCTTGTTCTAAAAGTTTAGCATATACTTCTTTAGGATTAGGGTGTTTCTCGATAGCTTTGTATAACAAAGGTTGCGTAAACTTCGGTTCATCAGCTTCATTATGACCAAATCTACGGTAACATAATAAGTCAATAAATACGTCAGTTTTATATTTTTGGCGGTACTCAACAGCCAAGTTTACGGCATAAACTACAGCTTCAGCATCATCACCATTCACATGGAAAACTGGTGATGATGTTATTTTAGCTACATCAGTACAGTATGTACCAGAACGAGCATCTTTGAAATTTGTTGTAAAGCCTACTTGGTTATTAATAACAATATGTATACTACCACCAGTTTTGTAACCTTCTAATTTAGACATTTGGGTTACTTCATATACCACGCCTTGACCAGCAATTGCCGCATCACCATGAATTAGGATTGGAGCAATTTTTGAAGAGTCTCCATCATATTTCATGTCAATTTTGGAACGAACCATACCTTCTACAATAGGGTCTACTGTTTCTAAGTGGGATGGGTTAGGAGCGAGAGATAAGTGAATAGATTTACCGTTGTCCGTTTTGATGTCTGATGAATAACCTAAGTGATATTTAACGTCACCTCCGAATGATAATTCAGGATCTTCCTGTTTGTACATTTTTCCTTCAAATTCTGAAAGAATAGTTTTGTATGGCTTACCCATAATGTTTGCCAATACATTCAGACGTCCACGGTGGGCCATACCAATCATGAATTCTTGAATCCCTAGATCAGCACCTTTTTCAATGATACAATCTAAAGCTGGTATTAAACTTTCGGCACCTTCTAACGAAAAACGTTTTTGACCTAAAAACTTAGTACCTAGAAAACTTTCGAAAACTACGGCACGATTGATACGTTGTAGGATTCTTTTTTTCTCCTCTTTGGAATATTTTGGACGGTTACGATCAGCTTCCATGCGCTCTTGTAACCATTTTATTTTTTCTGGGTTGCGAATATACTTAAACTCAGCTCCAATTGAGCGGCAATAAGTGTCTTCAAGTACTTGACGAATATCACGTAATTTAGCGGGACCGATTCCTAATTCTATCCCTGCATTAAATACAGTATCCATATCAGCTTCAGATAAACCGAAAGTCTCAAGCTCTTTTCCTGGGTAGTACTTACGACGCTCACGAACAGGGTTTGTGTGCGTAAATAAATGTCCACGGTCTCTATACCCATGAATCATATTAAGTACATCAATCTCTTTTAATGCGTGTTCTGAAACATCACCAATTTCAACGCTTACAGCTTCTGCTCCTTGCCCAAACTCGAAGCCTTCGAAGAATTTTTGCCATCCAAAGTCAACTGAGTTTGGATCTTGCTTGTACGCTTGATATAAGCCGTCGATATAACTCGAGTCAGCATTACTCAAATATGTCAGTTTATCCATTTAATTTTATGTATTCTATACAACGTGTCAAATTTATGAATTATTAAGGAGTTTTGATACTGAAATATAACATTTCATTATGTCAAAAAAATAACTTGTTTAAAGACTAATTTTTTTGACCAAATTGAATAACAAATTGTAATTAAAGTGTTTCTACTACATTAGTGTTATTCTCTTTTAATTTCTCCCAATCTTTTACAGTTTTATTATTTTTAATACTTGTTCCTTGTTCCGCATAATGCGCCCAGTAGCCATAAATAGTAGCAGGTGCATAATCTATTAATTGTTGTTCGAACCAGGACGCTCCAACAAGCCAATTTTGTTTTAATTCATAGATAAAGTACAGTGAAGTGTAAATTCGTTCTTGAGCATTTAAAATACCTGTGGTATTTAACTTATTCATTATTGTATTAATTGTGACATTATCTGTCGTTCCTTCTGTCCAAGCTTTTATTAGGTTTATATCTTCTACATTTTCGCATTCATTAATGAAATAACAATTCGGGAATTTTTTTAACATAAACCTAAAGTAATCTCTACGTAGTAGATTGTCAATTAGTGTATTAATACCCTTTTTATTACTTTTGTTTGCTTTACTAATAAGTTGATGATAGGAGTAAATAGGGGAAAGCATACCATGAGCAATATATGGAGATATCCTCCAGTATAAATCTGTTTCATTTTTGGCGTCATTAATAGCCATGTCTAAGGCTAAAAAAGCAGTTTCTTCATCTTGAATAAGATTCAATTGATCTATGTCATCTGGAAATGGTGTTTTTTCTAGATGTGGAGGGATCGTAATACTTTCTACTGATGGGAACGACGGTCTTACAATACTCTCTTTATTAATTTTCTTTTTGAATATATTAAAATCTGTAGGAATGTCACGTACGGGAAAAGGAAAATCTTCTTTATGGAATAATGTATGACCTATGAAATGTTTTAAATTCCTTTTTACGTTCCATAATGCAGTTTCTACCGCTTCAGAAATAGAAGTTTCGCGTTGAGCAATTTCTCTATGATGATAGACTTCATCTACATCATATTTTTGCACCAATTGAGGAATAATATCTTCAGGATATCCTTCAAAAGTCAAGAGATCACCTCCTAAAGATTGAAGCTTTTTCTTAAATGAAAAGACTGCTTGTATAATGAAGTTTTTTCTTAATTCTCCAGTATTGAAAAAATTATATTTATT
>CANRHE010000071.1 GCA_947630335.1 uncultured Sphingobacterium sp. | reverse complement strand
GATTCCGTAGCTCAGCTGGTAGAGCAATACACTTTTAATGTATGGGTCCTGGGTTCGAATCCCAGCGGGATCACAAACAAAAGCCTCACAGAAATGTGAGGCTTTTGTTGTATAAATAAAATTTGACTTCGGTCTCAACAATTCAAAACCCAATTCTAACTCCCACATCTAATTTGCTTATTAAACTTATTTTCAGTATCTTAGAAAAAGTACGACACAAATACCTTTTAAAACACATATTGGAAAGGAAATTCATCAGCATTAAAAAATAACATCGTACTTAATTTCTACATGTATGAATAACAACATCTTAATATATTACCCCAAAAAAAACTCTACTCCTGTCGATGTACAGTATAAGATTACAAAACAAGGAGATTTAAAAACTATCAGCTGTTCAATATTAGACAAAGCTAGCCTACCAAAGTGGTTAGAGTTACAAAAATTTGAACTGACAGCTATGAAGTTTAACAATGAGTATGACTTAGTCTTTGAACACAAAAAATTTGATCGAAACTTAGACACCGTATTATTTATTGATCGTGTATTTGAAAAAATAATGGATACACGAACAAATAATAATTAATAAACACCCTAGTATACTTCATTTTCTTAATGGATTGGAGTATACTAGGGTATTAAATTAGAATTTACACCCCTAAAATTCCTTCACACCAAAACTCTTCGATCCTAAAATCATTTTATACTATTTCATTATTGTGGTATATTTGTATTACATGGATATGGATAAAAGTCAAGTTTTTAGCATCAATACAGATGAAGAGTTCAATGAAATTGCTCTACAAGTATTCCAACATCAGGCTAGCACAAATAGCGTTTATAAAAAATATATAAACTACTTAAATATCAAAGAGCACACTGTAAGTACGATTCAACAAATTCCTTTTTTACCTATACAATTTTTCAAAAGCCAAGATATTATAGAATTAGGCTTATCTCCTCAGATCACATTTACAAGTTCGGGGACCACGGGAATGATAACCAGCAGACATCATATTGCCGATTTGAAATGGTATGAAGAAAGTTTCAGAAAAGCCTTTGAGTTATTCTATGGGAATGTTGAAGAAATAGCAATTTTAGCATTACTACCCTCTTATCTTGAACGAGAGGGATCCTCTTTGATATACATGGTTGATGATCTCATTAGCCAATCTAAGCAACCTGAGAGCAATTATTTCCTCTACAATCACAAAGAATTAGCTGATACACTGTACAACCTAAAGTCCAAAGGAACTAAAACAATATTGATAGGTGTAACTTATGCATTACTGGACTTTCTAGAAAGTTACCAAATACATTTCCCTGAGCTTATTTTGATGGAAACAGGGGGTATGAAAGGAAAACGCAAGGAAATGATTCGGCATGAACTTCATGAATTACTTAACAAAGGTTTTGGAACGAAGAAAGTACACTCTGAATACGGGATGACAGAACTCCTATCTCAAGGATATTCTGTTGGCGATGGTTTATTTAAAACTCCGCCTTGGATGAAAATTCTTACACGCGATACCAATGATCCATTAACAATTCTGACAAGCAATAAAACGGGAGCTATCAATGTAATAGATCTAGCGAATTATCACTCCTGCTCTTTCATCGCAACTCAGGATCTTGGCAAGATTCATTTGAATGGGACTTTTGAAATATTAGGTCGATTTGACAATGCTGATATTAGAGGATGCAACCTACTTGTACAATAAGATTATTAGCGACAGATACCTATAGCGACGATCTCCTTATAATTTTGTACTTTTGCGATTCAGTATTAATTGATTATGGAATTAGAGAAACAATTACAAAAAAGAAGTGGTAATAAATGTGAATTATGCAATAGTATAATAGATTTGACAATCTATGAAGTACCGCCTACTTCCAACCAAAACATAGATAATTGTATATATGTATGTAAAACTTGTAAAGATCAAATTGAAAAAACAGAACAACTATCAGCTGATCATTGGAAAGTTTTAAGTGATACGATGTGGTCAGAGACGCCCGCTGTTCAAGTGGTTGCTTGGCGTATGTTAAGTCGATTAAGAAATGAAGCTTGGGCTTCAGACAATCTTGAAATTTTATACTTAGATGACGAGAATTTAGAATGGGCAAAAAAAACAGGTGACCATGAAAGTGATGGAATAGTTGAATTTCATCAAGACATTAATGGAACCCGTTTATATGAAGGAGATACCGTTGTGTTAATTAAAACACTAGATGTTAAAGGGTCATCGCTATCTGCTAAATTAGGAACAGTTGTAAAAAACATTAGGCTTGTACCAGGAAATGTTGATCAAATAGAAGGTAAAATTGAAGGCCAAACTATAGTAATACTAACAAAATACTTAAGAAAAGGATAGTAAAACAGAATCTTCAAACGAAATCAGATAAAGTTGAAATAAATAATGACAAATTCATAAAAAATATACTTTTGTGTTTTTATCATTATTTACTTTTGTGTAACCCCAAAGTCCGCTTTACCTAAAGTGAAATAATATTAATCTAATATTCTAAAAATACTATTCTAAAGGCATGACTCCTATAAATGGTTTACTAGGTTAACGTGTAAACGTGGATTCTTTGTTATTTACAACTCAATGCTATGTTCAAAAAAAGAAACAAAAAGTCTATAATTTCCTTCTTAATTATAATTGTATTAATAAGTTTAACATCTGTAATTGTATACCAGTACAATAAATATAGTCAAATTGAAGAAAGATTAAGTACGGCTTATGACTCTACAAATTTTCAGTCCTCTGAGTTGTATAAATTATTTGCTACATACAGTGAAGCGAATTATCTTTTTAATATGTATGCCATCAATTTTAATCAAGATGATCTGGTTTTATACAACAATAAACTAGATACTATCAAATATGTTATTGATTCATTATCTACCTTACCTGATATAAAAAACACTATCAAATCAACAAAAGATATTGATGAAAATATAGCCTATGAATTTCTATTATTAAAAAAACAAGTAGATAATTTAATCTTATTTTCTAAGGATAGTATCGAAAACACACTATTAAACAACAAAAATTTAAAAATACAATCAAAGCAAGTATCAAAAACAGACGAAATAATACAACGAATCTTTAACGATAATTCACTAAAGACGACAAATACAGATACCGTAGTTAAGGTTAAACAAAATTTATTTAACCGTGTATTTAGAGCTAAAAATGATACTTTATTAGCGGAGAATACATCGCAAGTACATATCTCTAAGCAAATGGATATTGTCTTGAGAAAAAATATTGATCAACTGATCAAAGAAAGTAATGAAATAAACATAAGTAATTTAAATAAGCTGAAGTCTACATTTTCTTCATTGAAAGAAACAGAAAGTGAGTTATTAATGGCCAATTTTTCACTGCTTTTAAATCTAAAACAAGGAATCGAAAAATTAAGACAACTGGAAATTGATCGATATACTAAAAATAAAGCTGAGGACTTTCTGATTTACACAAAAAACACAAAATCCATTAGAAATCAACTTATACTAGCTCTTTCTCTAATGGTGATTATGGTCATTCTAATCATTGTATATCAAGCATTAGCCCTTTCTTATGAAAAAAAGCTTATCAAAGAAAAAAATTATGCAAATGAAATTGCGGAGGAAAAAACAAGTACTTTAAGTAGCATTAGTCATGAAATACGATCTCCACTCAATTCATTACGCGGATTAGTCAAAATTTTAAAAACAAATGATGGCAATGAAAAAATTGACAAAGAAATAATTAACTCTTTAGATCATGACATCACGCTAATAAATGCTACTGTAAATGATATCTTAAGTCTTAGCAAACTAGAATCTGGTAGTACTAAAATCTCTGCTGAATATTTCAACATTCATACTATTATAGACGACATTATTAATCTGCACTCTCATCATGCTAATAGTAAAAAGTTAAATTTGATTAATAATAATCAAACACCCAATAATATATTAATAAAGTCCAACGCATTTAGAATAAAGCAAATTCTTTCGAACTTAATAACAAATGCAATTAAATATACTGAAAAAGGGGAGATAAAAGTTACAAGTAATCTTAAAAATAATAGAGTGCTTTCTATTTCTGTTCAAGATACTGGAGTAGGCATAGGAAAAGATCAGTTAGACCAAATATTTAGAAAATATTATACGGTTAACACCTCTGTGAAAGCAGGGGGATTTGGATTGGGATTATACATCTCCAAACTTCTAACGGAGCAAATAGGTGGAAAAATAACGGTAAATAGTTCTATTGGACAAGGCACAATTTTTACTTTTGAATTACCTATTTACAATTTAAAAGAAATCGAAATTGTAAAAACAAAATCTCTAAAAGACTTACCTACATCTTTAAAAACAGTGTTTATAGATGATAGTAAGATTAATCTTTTTTTCGTACAGCAATTGCTTAATACAAAAGAGGATGTTCATTATTTCGCAAACGCAAAGTTGGCTTTAGACTTCATAACACATAATGCTATTGATATCGTCGTAACCGACTTAAAGATGCCAAATTTTTCAGGATGGGATGTTCTAAGCACAATTAAATCTAATCCATCACTTAAACACATCAGAGTTATTGTTTCTACGGCTGAACCCTTATTAATTGAAGAAAATAAAGGTCCGTTTAAGTTTGACGCAATAATAGGTAAGCCGTTAATCGAAGAAGATTTAGTTAACGTATTTGAAGAGTTAAGTACTTATAATTCTGTCGGATAATATACATTTCCAAATTTTGTTAACTGCGGTAGCTGTACTGGCTCTTTAAATATTCCAAAAAATGAAGAGCCAGATCCAGACATAGAAGCATACAAAGCGCCTGCTTCGTACAATTGATTCTTTAATAATTCCAGATGAGGATATTTCATTATGGTATATAATTCAAAATCATTAGATATATAAGTCTTCCACTCTTCTACGGGCAATTGGATAGCCTTTTTTAAATCAATTGTAGTTTCTTTAGGAGTTATATTTTCATATGCTTCTTTGGTAGAAATATGCACATCAGGCATTACAATTACGATGTAATAAGAAGATAAATCAAGTTTTATTTGTTCAAAACTTGTTCCTATATCATAAGCATAGATAGGCTGATTATTGATAAAAAAGGGACAATCAGCTCCGAGTTGTTTAGCATAATTTTTAAGCTGGCTGTTGGTCAAGTTTAATCCTTGTTGTTCATTAAATATTTTTAAAATCCAAGCTGCGTCAGAAGAACCGCCTCCAAGTCCAGCTCCTATGGGGATATTTTTGAGTAAGTGTATTGAGGCTGGTTTAACATTATGATGTGCCTTCAAAATATCATAAGCTTTTACACATAAATTTGAATCAGTGAGAGGAATAGATTGTCCAAGAGACTCAAAAGAGAAAGTATCATTGGATATATATTCTATAACATCATAAAGCTTCACGGGATAAAAGATAGTCTCAATATTATGATAACCATCATCTCTTTTCCCAGTAACATAAAGACCAATATTTATTTTAGCATTCGCAAATGAAATCATAATGCTAATGTACTAATAAAACCAATTTCATTACAAAACTAAAAGTAATATAATTAGAGAAAAAGAAATGTAATAACAACTTTATCTATCTTTGTAGTATGACAGAATATGCAGTACTATTTGATATGGATGGTGTTATATGCCACACTAACCCTTATCATATTAAAGCTTTTGAAGCCTTCTTTGATAAGTATAAAATTTCGTATACTGAAGATGAATTCGAGAAACATATTTATGGCAAACACAATAGTCATATTATGACTCATTTTTTCAAAAGAACAATACATGGTGAAGAATTTCACAACTTAGAGAATGAAAAAGAAGCCCTTTTTAGAGAGATATATAAAAATGAGATAGAACCAATATGTGGTTTCATTCCCTTTCTTAATGAATTGAAAAGTAATAATTTCAAAACAGCTGTGGCAACATCTGCCCCTAGAGCGAATATGGATATGATCATAGATCAATTAAATATTCGTAACAAAATGGAATCATTACTGGGGAGTGAAGATGTAAAACTACATAAACCACATCCTGAAGTATATTTAAATTCTGCAAAGAATTTAAATGTCACACCAAATAATGCTATAGTTTTTGAAGATTCCTATTCCGGGATAACAGCTGGTTTAAATGCTGGTATGAAAGTAGTTGCAGTTTTGAGTTCACATACTAAAGATCAACTTCCTCCATGTGATTATTATATTAATGACTATACAGAAATAACTGTCGGTAAGTTAAGTGAAATATTAAAAAAATAGTAGTGTAAATGGAATGATCTCTAATTATAATAACTTTCAAAGCAAATTATAGTCACTCATTTCTTATGCCGTCAACAAAAAACTGATTATCTTTGTTAAAGATGAACGTAGAAAATTTATTAGAGAGAGCGTTAAAATTTGAATTCCTTAGTAAAGAAGAAGGTATTTTCTTATACAACAATGCATCTACTGCTGAGTTAGCTTTTGTAGCTAATGAATTAAGAAAAATTCAAGTTCCCCATGGTAAAGTTACATGGCAAATAGATAGAAATGTAAATACAACGAATGTTTGTATAGCCAATTGTAAATTTTGTAACTTCTTCAGACGACCTGGTCACGAAGACAGCTATATTACTGACATAGAGACTTACAAGCAAAAAATTGAAGAAACATTTAAATTTGGTGGAGATCAATTATTACTACAAGGTGGGCATCATCCTGATTTAGGAATTGAGTTTTATGCGAATCTTTTTAGGCAATTAAAAGAACTATATCCTTCTTTAAAATTACACTCTTTAGGCCCTCCAGAAATAGCACATATCGCTAAGCTGGAAGGGATGTCTCATCTAGAAGTATTAACAATATTAAAAGAAGCTGGACTAGATTCTCTACCAGGAGCTGGCGCTGAAATCTTGAATGATCGTGTACGAAGACTCATATCCAAAGGAAAATGTGGCGGACAAGAATGGCTTGATGTAATGCGTGCAGCACATCAAATCAACCTACCCACATCGGCTACTATGATGTTTGGTCATATCGAAACTATAGAAGAGCGCTTTGAACACTTAGTATGGGTTCGTGAGGTGCAAGCTACCAAGCCGGGCGAACATTATGGATTTATAGCATTTATACCTTGGCCATTTCAAGATGATGGAACACTATTAAAACGATTAAGAGGAATTTCTAATAATGTTACAGGTGATGAGTATATACGTATGATAGCTCTCAGTAGAATCATGTTGCCAAATATTAAAAATATCCAAGCCTCTTGGTTAACAGTAGGTAAATCTATTGCTCAATTGTGTTTACATAGTGGTGCGAATGACTTTGGTTCTATAATGATTGAGGAGAATGTTGTATCGGCCGCGGGTGCATCGCATAGATTTACCTCAAGATCTATTCAAGATGCAATTATCGAAGCGGGTTTTGAGCCACAACTACGGACACAAACATACCAATTTAGGGAGATTCCATTAGGAATGGAAGAACAGACAATCAACTACTAGTGAAAGATATACAACTTAACATAGAAGCTTTAATTTTTTCTTCTGAAGAAGGAATTTCTGCGATCGAAATTAAACAGATTTTACAAGATGGTTTACTTATCAAGATCAATAAAGAAGAAGTACTTTCATTCATAGAAAAGATTAAATTGAAATACGATTCCGAGGATTCCGTATTTTCTCTAAAAACAATTAATAATAAATATCAACTTCTAACAAAAGAGATATATCACGATGTTATAAACCAGCTACAGGCTCATAGAGACCGTAAAAAGCTAAGTCAATCTGGTTTGGAAACCTTGTCTATAATTGCTTATAGACAACCTATTACAAAACTTGAAGTTGAACAAATAAGAGGAGTAAATTGCGATTACTCTATACAAAGATTACTTGAGAAGGATTTGATTAAAATCATTGGAAAAGCAGAGACGATTGGAAAACCTTTATTATATGCTACGAGTGATCAATTTATGAATCACTTTGGAATTAATTCAGTCAAAGATCTTCCTCAACTTAAAGATATCATAAATGAAGACAATAGTGTTGGTGAAGACAATACTTAAAATAAGTACGCAAACACTAACCTTATAGCACTGATAATCAAATTAATAAATTTTAAAAAAAATTTTAAGTTTACATTTTGTTATCTATTTTTACAACAGAAATATTACTAGAAAGTTAAGGTTACTATTATGAATTTGAGTGTAGAAAATGTTGAAATTGACGAAGAGTTAATGAATTTCAATGGTCCAGAAGATGATTCAGATGATTTTGAAGAAGACGATTTCGATTTAGATATCGATCCATCAATCGGTGATTTTGATGATTTTGATGACGAAGATGATTTTTAATCTTTAAAATAAAAGAGGCGATTATTTAATAATCGCCTCTTTTATTTTACTTCTTATGTAATTGCTCATACAAATCGATTACCTTCTTCTGAAGCTCTAAAACTTCTACTTCTCTAAGCTGTAATTTTTGAGATAAATCATTAACAATATCTAGTTTTTCTTTATCATCCTCTGCATCAGATGATGATAATAATTGTACTAATGAAAGTTCAAAAAGTTTAGAAATCTGATTCAATCGTGATAAGTTAACATCTGTGATTCCAGTTTCAATTTTTGAAAATGCCGGAATTGAAATGTCAAGTCTTTTGGCAACATCCTCTTGGCTCCAACCTTTTTGATGTCTAAGTAATCTAATTTTTTTTCCTAAAGTATTCATTTGGTATTTGGTAATATTTATTAACACAAAAGTAAAAATAACTTTTCAAATAAAAAATTATTTAAAACAAAAATTATTTTTTAGAG
The DNA here is from genome assembly GCA_947630335.1 of uncultured Sphingobacterium sp. Classification (GTDB taxonomy): domain Bacteria; phylum Bacteroidota; class Bacteroidia; order Sphingobacteriales; family Sphingobacteriaceae; genus Sphingobacterium. The sequence goes on along the minus strand of CANRHE010000071.1, from coordinate 2,976 downwards.
AAAAACTTATCCGCAAAACTTAACATATTTACCCCATTGTAATTATTAAAACTTACAAGCAACATGTTAACAAGCTTATTATCAAAATCTTCTACATACCTCGATAGATCATCAAAATTAAATAGTACCGTTAAATTATCGTGATTGAAACTAAAATTAACTAATTCAATTAGTTTTTCTAGCGATATATTTTTTTCCCTAATAGTGCTTTTATTAATAAAAACAACAAAGTAATCTGATTCATCAACAGTATTATTATATTGACTAATCTTCAAATTATCCAAAATATCATAAGCATTTAATTCAATTATAGTTAAAAGCTTATGGTCTGGAAATTGTTCCTTAACCGTATGTATACTTGTTTTTAACTTCAAAGGGCTACTTACCAAATCCTGATAAACAACGGAGTTACCGTCACTTGCGACAAACTCTAAAAATCTTACAGAACTTGTAAAATCTTGAATGGAATCATAAAATTCAGTTCTATTAACACCTAGCCACTCACAAACTGTGTAAGCGCCAGCGATATTAGATAAGTTTTGTTTACCTATAACTTGTAAAGGAATGTTCTCCTCCCCTACACTTATAGAAGTTACCCCTTTATTAATGGTATAATTAGGCACTTGATAACCATGTCTATTGATTTTACATAACTTCGTATCAGCTACTATTTGTAGAACATTTTTATCCTCTTTATTATAGACAAGAGTTCCTTTGGGAACTATAGTTTCAATAAAACCTCTAAACTGATCTAAATAATTTTCTTCAGATATAAGCATTTTAAAATTGTCCCAATGGATGTTGCTTATCAGAGCAATATTGGGGTTATAATAATGAAATTTTGCATGATCATCTATAGATGATGCATAAAACTCATCTCCTTCAATTAAAATAATAGGTGCAGAAACGCTTAATTTAATTAGTGAGTCACATCCTGCTAACTGCGCACCAACTAAATAATCAAAATCTATCCCCAATTTACGAAATACATGCATAATCATACTTACGATAGTCGTCTTACCATATGTACCTGCAATCACTACACGAATTTTTTCTTGAGCTTGTTCAAAGACAAATTCAGGGAAAGAATAAATTTTTATTTTAAGCTCTTGAGCTTTAACGAGCTCAGGGTTATCAGCCTGAGCATGCTTACCTAAAATAATAGCATCTAGTTCATTAGAAATTTTATCAGTATCCCAACCTAACTTATCAGGTAATAAGCCGTTATCCCTGAGTTTTGATCTTGAGGGTTCAACAATTTGATCATCAGACCCTGATATTTGATGCCCCATCCTAGCCAAGTTAATAGCCAAATTGTGCATCACACTTCCTCCTATTGCTATAAAATGTATTCGCATGAATTACGGCTTTACGAACTTAGCAGCACACCAATTATTTAAATGTTTATGACTTTCAAAAATCAATCCTAAGCTTAAACACTTATCTTTAATTATTGGTAAATCTTGATCTTCATAAAAACCACTCAAATAAAAGTGTCCACTTGTATTTAACGAATCCTTATAAACTTCTAACTGATCAAGTAAAATATTCCTATTGATATTTGCTAAAATAACATCAAATTTATAGTCGCCAATAGCTTCTTTAGAACCTAAACGTGACTCAATATTAGTGACGTTGTTCAAAATTTTATTCTCTTCAACACTTTCTACACAAACTGGATCAAAATCGATAGCTACAACCGTTTCTGCGCCATGTTTTGATGCTAAAATTCCCAGAATACCAGTTCCGCATCCCATATCTAATACTGCTTTACCTTTAAAGTCATTCTCCAAGATATATGATAGCATCATCGAAGTAGTCTGGTGATGACCAGTACCAAACGACATCTTAGGATCGATAATTACCTCATAAGTATAAGAAGGTTTAGCTTCATGAAAAGTAGCACGAACATATACTTTATTATCAACTGAAATAGGGTTAAAATTACTTTCCCAAAGTATATTCCAGTTTTGTTCTTCAATATCTTCTACTTTGTAATCAAGTTGATAATTATCAACTTGATTCAACAAAGTAGTTTCAATAGCTTGTATACTTAAGTTAGAACTAGGAATATAAGCCGAAAAACCAAAGTCCTCATCTTCAAAAGTGTCAAATCCTATTGACCCTAATTCATCGATAAGAAGATCTTTCTGCCATTCTTCGATATCCGGACTTATAAACTTTACTACTGTATATTTCATGTTAAGAGTTAAATGTCTTTACAATTTCTAAAAAGTCACGTGACTTCAAAGATGCACCACCAATTAAACCACCATCAATATCTTTTTGAGAAAATAAAGTAGCGGCATTAGAAGGGTTACAACTACCGCCATATAATATAGTGGTATTCTCAGCTACATCTGCACCGTATTTATCTGCTAATACTTGACGTATAAAAGCATGAACCTCCTGAGCTTGCTCTGGTGAGGCTGTCAAACCTGTTCCTATTGCCCACACCGGCTCATAAGCCAAAATTAATTTACCAAAATGCTCAGCATCTAAATGAAAAACACCTTTTTCTAATTGAGATTTTATGACATCAAAAAAACGTCCTGATTCGCGTTCATCTTTTGTCTCTCCGATACAAAATATTGGGAACAAACTATTTTTTAATGCAGCATCTACTTTTTCAGCTAAAATAGCATCTGTTTCTCCAAAGTATGCTCTACGCTCTGAGTGTCCTAAAATAACATACTCAGCACCTACAGACTTCGCTTGAGATGCCGAAATCTCTCCTGTATATGCACCCGATTCAGCTTGATGAATATTCTGTGCTCCGATTGAAACATTATTTGCTGTATCAGCTAATTTACTAATAGTATTAAGATGAATAAATGGACTACAAACAATAACTTCTTGTTTTCCAATCACCTCATCTTTAACCATATTTACAATTTCCGAAAAAAGACTTACTCCCTCTTCAAAATTTAAATTCATTTTCCAGTTTCCTGCTACAATGTTCTTACGCATATATTA
>CANRHE010000070.1 GCA_947630335.1 uncultured Sphingobacterium sp. | reverse complement strand
CCCACTGGCTACTACTGTATAATTTTATGTATTTTTAATCACTGAAAACTTGTATCTATTTTTCAGGACTAGTCAATAATTTTTCTAATCTATAGAGAGATACTGTTAGTCATATTCATTTTCTTTTTTAAGCGATGTTTAGCTTTTTTTATACCTTCAACTGATATGCAAAGCAATTCGCTCATACTGTAATTGCTAAGATCCAATTTTTGCAAAGCCAATATTTTTAGATCATTTTCCGTAAGTTTAATGTGTTTTTCTTTCATCTCTTTCAAATAACCTGGATAAACTTTATCGAAAACACTTCTAAACTTTAGCCATCTTTCATTTGTCATTATATGAGCCTCTAACAGTGTATTAAGGTTGTCTTGGATAGACTGTATCTGTTGACTAGATTGTTGCTCACTAGTTACAAGTTCTTTTCTTAATTGACTTATAAGTTTCTCGTTTTTCTTTAAATTTTGAGTATAATCTTCTAATGAGTTTTTTAGAATAATAACTTCTTGATCCACTAATTGTTTTTCATAAGATAGTGTCAGTCGCTCTTGCTCTAGTTGCTGATTCTTTATCTTTATTTTAATTTTGGATTTATTGATTAAGAGTATAATTATACAAAATATGAGAATTGAAAATATAATTGTTATCCAAAAAATACGCTTAGCTTGTATTCGATTTTCTTCCACATCTAATACGGCTCTATTAAACTTTTCTTTTTCGCTTTGCCAAACTATATTTTGTAACTTTTGGAAGTCATTTCGTTGTTCTAAAGAATCTTTGAGCACTATATAATCGTTTAAATGTCTTAGTTCGTCTGCTTTATCACCACTTTCTTTTGCAATTTGTGATTGTAATTTTGCTATTTCCATTTGATATTGTAAATAATACGGCTTATTCTTCAAAAGATTTAGAGCCATATTTACATGTCGTGAGGCTAGCGTCCATTCAGAAACTAAAGTGTAATATTTTGCTAAATTGATGTTTGCTCGCATGGCATCTTGTAATTCGTCAAATTTTATAGATAGCTCAATATTTTTTTTCAACAAGTTGAAGGCTTCCTCTTTGTCACCCTCTTGCCATGCATAATTAGATAAATTCCCAGAAATAATTCCTATCCAAACAGAATCTTTTGCTATTTCAGCTTCGTTAAGGGCTTGCTGAAAATAGCTTTTGGCTTTATCTTTTTGATTTAATTTTTCATTATATAAGCCTAAAGAATTAATCAAGTTAATTCTTTGCCGTGAGCTTTTTGGAGAGTAAGGTAATGATTCTTCTAAATATTCGATTGCTAGTTCGTTATCATTGATATAATTAAAAAAGCTTGAGATGAAATAGAAATGTTGAACAATGAGCGGTATTTTTTGAATGTTAATATTCGGTTTCAATTGATGCGCAAGTAAAAAATAGGGGAAAGCTTCTTTAACTTTCCGGTATACAAAATTATAATATCCTTGCCTCATTAAACCAGCAACTTGAAGTTCTACAAGGTTATGTTTCTTAACAATATCATTCCCAAGTTTATAATACAAATCAGACTTAGGATTGGTATTGTCAAAAGCCATAGAGTAACCATCTGCCATAAGCATATAATAAACCCATTGTAATGGAATATTTTGTTGAGCAGTAGCATACTCCATTATGGGATTCAAAGTCTGTTTAAGTAATGCAGTGTCTTTACCAAAAGTTATTGGCAAATTCAATGCTATATCAATTTGTTCTAAAGAATTATGTGATTTTATAATATCATTTACGTATTGTGCTTGTAGAGTAAAGCAATTAGTAAAAGAGGAGCTTATAATTAAGACAAAAGCAAATATATATTTCATTAGGTAAACTCTGTTTTCAATTCAATAATATGTATGTATCAAATTCTATAACAAAGTTATACATAAGTTGATAAAGTAATTATATAATATTTATTGTTTACCTTGTTATTAACAACAGATTATATACCCCTTTACTATATCAGGATTTTCTAAGTAATAAGAAAGGCTAATAAATATTTATTAGCCTTTCTTATTACTTAGAAATTAAATTAAACATGAAATGATTTAAAATAAGGTATTATTTTAAAGTGTTACATTTTGTGCAGCATGCAAACATTTATTGGCATAATCCAATATTGCATCTTTGTCACTTTCAGTTATTTTTTTGTCGATGTATGCATTGTTGATATCAGTTTTGTCTTGCATAATATCTTTTTCTGCATTTTTAACACTATTTTCATCAGTGGCATTGATTCTATTTACAATTGATTTTCCAATTTTTTTACATAAGTCATTAGCTTTCTCATTTGATAATGCTGGCATAGGTATTCTTGCCACTGCTTCATTTGATGCTGCCATATTGGAATAAACTATACTTTCCCAGTTTTTTTCATCCGCATTTACGGCAGATTCTTGTGCTGATTGTGCCGATTCGAATGCTTTTTCTTCATACTTTTCACCTTCTTTAGCAGCTTTTTCTTGAGGTGTAGTGTTATTACATGCTATAAAAAATGCACTTAAAATAATTGGCGATAATAATGTTAGCTTTTTCATATTAATGTATTTAATTGATGATTCTTATTATTGTTTAATTGTTATATATAGAACAAATCCTATCTTAATATAGTTCAAAATATTTTTATTGAGTTATTGTATATCTTCGAAAAAAGTTGGCTTATCTAATTTAATGGCTATTCTATAAGCTGCATTAACAAGGCCTACATGGCTATAGGCTTGCGGGAAATTACCCCATTGACTACCATCCTCTTCACTAACATCTTCACTAAATAGCATAAGATGATTACCGTAGGATAGGAGCTCTTTAAATATTTTTTGAGCTTCTTTTATTCTACCTACACATGCTAGTGCTTCGACATACCAAAAGGCACATACTAAAAATGTAGCTTTTGGCTTACCAAAATCATCTTTATGTTTATATCTATAGAATAGTGAATTCTCTGCTTTAAGTTGTTTTTCAATCTGTTTAAGATGTTTTTTTGCTCTTTTTCCATTAGGATTTAGGTAGCCCATCATAATTAATTGTAATGTTGAAGCGTCCAGATGATCTGAATTAGGACTATTTCTATAGGCTTCTATAGTAGGATCATAACAGTCTTCAATATATTTTGCAGCTTTTTGTTTCAGTATAACCGCTTCCTTCTTGATATCAGTGAAACCATATAAATTTGCGATTTTTATCGCTGCTGTTGCCCCAGCCCACTGAAAAAGGTTAGAATAGCAATGGCGATTTTCTATACTTCTAAACTCCCATATTCCTGCATCCATTTCATCAATTGTACTTTTTATTTTATTAAGAATAAAGGAAGTCCATGATTTGGCAAAATCTGCATGTTGATGGCGAAATCTATAGTCCGTAAACAACGGTAATAACGCGATTAGTGCCTGGCCATATACATCATTTTGAATATGTTCATAAGCTTGGTTACCGATACGTATAGGTTTATTACCCATGTATCCAGTAAGATGATCAAGAATATGTTCTGTAAGCTTTTGTTTACCTAAGATACTATACAAGGGTTGTAGTCGACCATTATCGGTTTGAGTTATATGGGCAATATAAGATGAGTATCTTTCCATTTCTTCAAAATGTCCAATATGACTAAGTGAAGTCAGCACATAAAAACTATCTCTTAGCCAGCAAAATCTATAATCCCAAGTTCTTCCTGAGTCTGGGTATTCTGGTAAACTCGTTGTACTAGAGGCTATAATAGCCCCTGTGTCTTCATATTGGTGAATTTTTAACGTTAGAGCGGACCTAATAACCTCTTTTTGATAAAATGAAGGAATCGATGATTTTTTAACCCAATTTTGCCAATACCCTATAGATTTATTAATTAAATCCTCGGCTGTCGAATTAATAGGATGTTCAAATTGATTTCCTAAGGTTAATATTAAATATATTGGTCCAGTCAACACATGAGGTGTATCTTCAAAAAAATGATTTATAGACAAGTTTGTCGAGAGACGAATTTTGATATCCTCATTATAAAATTGTACATGGTTACTACCTCTTTCTTTGCTTAAATTCGATAAACCATAATTATATTTGGGGTTACATATTATTTTTATTTTTGGGTTACCTTCAATAGGTTCTATTTTTCTTATTAACATCAAAGGCTTGTAATACCTCCCGTATTGTTCGAATCTAGGAGCAACATCTGTGATTCTATATTTACCATCTTGGCAAGAAATTGTAGTTGCTAGGATGTTAGTATTTTCTAGATATTCTTGTTTAGAATCTATTATTTGTGTGGATGGTTTGATAGAAAATTCGCCACCTTTTTCATTATCCAACAAAGCACCAAATATAAATGAATCCTCGAATGTTGGCCAACAAAGCCAGTTGACATTACTATCTATTCCAATATGAGCTATATATGAACAGTTTCCTACTATTCCACTTTTGAAAACATGTCTTTTTTGTTCTTTCATTACTTTACAGTTTCAAGATCTTTATTCAATTTATTTTTTGCAATTTCTCCAATAAATGATACGGCATCAATTTGATTATCGACATAATATCTTGCTGCAGATTTATTGTTTCCCACTTTTATAGTTATCGCTTCTTGGCTTAATTCGGTGAACATATCCTCATCTGTAATATCGTCACCAATTGCAATCACAAAATCTGGATTATATTCTGTAATTATTTTTCTTGCAGTACTACCTTTATTGAGTTCTCCATTTTTAACTTCTATTACTTTATTACCCATTAATAATTGAAGACCATGTTTTGGAATTAAGTATTTTAAGCTCTCAACTAATTCTTTGGCTCTCAAACTACCCAAGCCTGGCTGTGCTTTTCTATAGTGCCATGCTAGCCCGTATGATTTTTGTTCTATAAATGCACCAGGAGTATAATTGGCATATTTGATCATAATATGATGAACGGGGTACTTCCAGATTGAAGATAGTTCCGTGACATATCTACCTTTATAGTCAGGGAAATTTGTCCAAGCGCCATGCTCAGCAACTAAATAATAATCGTAAGCACCAAACCATTGTGTTAATTTATCATGATATCTTCCACTAATGATTACGATTTCATTTTTCTCATCTTTTTTTAATAATTCAAGTATATCGTAAACTGCTTGAGTGGGAGAGGCTAAATTGGCATTATTTTGAAGTTTAATCAAAGTTCCATCATAATCAAAGAAGAACAATCGTCTTTCCGCTAAATTATACCTTTTAATAATTGCCTCTTTTATGCCATTATTTAAGCGACGAGATGTTTGGTGTTTCTGAAAAACTTTAACCTCTCTTAATCTATTGAAAAATAGTTTAACCCAATGTTTCGTGTTGAATTTTCTAACTATATCTCTGCAAGAATCTAGACGATACTGTTGCTCCTCTGGAGACATATAAATTGCTTGATGTATAGCTTCTCTAATTTGATCTATTGAGTTGGGGTTTATTTGTATTGCATCAATTAATTCCTTCGAAGCACCTGCAAGTTCACTTAATATTAAGACCGCTGGTGCCTTACTTTTACTTGCAATAAATTCTTTACTCACCAAGTTCATTCCATCTCTTATGGAAGTTATAAGGCAAATATCAGCAGCAACATACAATGATGACAATTCTTCTAAGGAGTAAGAGTTATAAAAATATGCTATCGGCATCCATTCATTAGTTCCATAACATGCATTAATATGACCGACTAATCTATTTATTTCATCATGTAATAGCTTATACTGAGATACAGAGTCTCGTGATGGTACTACAACCATATAAAGCATAATATTACCTCGTAAGTCAGGATAGGTATTAATTAAACTTTCGAATGCGTGTAACCGTTCCATTATACCTTTACTGTAATCCAAGCGGTCTATAGATAAGATAATCTTTTGGTTATTGTATTGATTTTTAATTTTTGATGATAGCTCTTGTACCTCTTTGCTTTTAGATAATGAATCATATTTCTCAAAGTCTATTCCCATAGGCAGTACCTCAGAAAAAATTGTACGACCTTTATGTTGGACGCTATTACTCTGTATTGGTTGGCCTAATATATGAGAACAAGAATTCAGAAAATGCTGTGTATCATTGAATGTATGAAAAGCAATTAAGTCCGCCCCAAGTAGCCCCTCCAACAATTCATTTCGCCAAGGTATAGTTCTAAAAACCTCGTCATTAGGAAAAGGTATATGTTGGAAATATCCAATACTTAGGTCTGTAAAACTGTCTCTAAGATATTGTGGTAGTAACATGAGTTGATAATCGTGCACCCATATCTCGTCTTTAGAACTGATATATTGTTCTAATATTATATCGCAAAACTTTGTATTTACTTCTTTATAGCATTCCCAATATTCAGTTTTAAAGTTCGCGTAGGATGGTCTATAATGAAATATTGGCCATAATATTTCATTTGAAAAACCTTCATAGTAGTTATTTATTTCTTCTTTTGTTAAAAAAACAGGAATTAGATTTCGACTTTTTAACTCTTCAATTATCTCTTGTTTTTCTTTTTCACTTTCTGGAATAATTCCAGGCCAACCTATCCACAGCATATTGCTTTGTTCGTGAATCGATTTTAATCCAGTAGCTAGGCCACCTTCACTTAGAATGTAATTCAATCCATTATCACCTCTATCAATACGTATAGGTAATCGATTTGACACGATTATAATTCTTTTATTTTGCATGAAATATTTTTTTATTGAAAATGAAACTAGTTTTTACGTTTTAATCACCGTCTGTGGTATTGAATTAATAGGGCCTTATAAGTCGTATTAATTTACTCTGTATTGTTTTAGTTTCTTTTCTAATAATTTTTTACAATAATGGATACGGGTTTTAATAGTACCCTCAGGAGTATTCATTTTTTCGGCAATTTCTTGATATTTATAACCATTGATATACATAACCATACATTCATAATTGCTCTTTTTTAAGTTTTTTAAAACTTTATGGATATCACTAACAATAAAATCTGATTCCGCCTTATTTTTAGAAATTGCCTGTGTGTCCATATTTAACAATGTATTATCTATAGCATTAATTCTTTTTTGCTTTCTATAATTGTTTATATAGATATTCTTCATGATTACAAAGAGCCAACTAGATAATTTGGGGTCATACATTAAATTTTCTATTTGCTTCAAAGATCTTATCAACGTTTCTTGGACAAGATCATCTATCTCAAATGGATCATTCGTGAATTTGAAAGCTAATCTTTCTAGAATTGGTCTTTTTTCTTGTAGTAACGAGTTAATTGTTTGTGAATTCATAGTTTCATGTTTTATAATGATCAATCTATTTTTATTAAAGCTTATCAAGCTATTATTGCCAAATATGTATCAAATAGAATGCTAGTTTGTCCATGTTTTCGTTACAAAGGATTCTTTAGGGCTTTATACCTAAGAACAGTTTTAAATACTTATTTTGATGGATTAATATGGTTTATAATGCTATTGATGTATTATTTTCAAGAAAATACTAATGAATAATTACTGTGTTTCTAGAATGTTAAATAGGTATATGCCGATTATTCACGTAGTATAAATACTCCATTTGAAATCTTATTAAGTAAAATTCGCATTTCGAGTGTTGTATTGATAATATTCATTCATATAGAGGTATAATAAAAACTATTTGATTGGATGTTGTTATTATGTTAGATAGCTTGTTTATAGTATTTATACGTAGAATACTACTGTAGGAAAAGGTAATAATACCGCTGTTCAACGGGTGTAAACAAGCCTATCGTGAGGTTTAATTTTTGATTAAATTTAAAAAAGTTTATAATTTTAAAATTGCTGTATGGAAGAAAGGAGTAGAACCACCGATAAGACCTTTTTAAGCTTAATAAGCTCTCAACAAGAAGATTTAAAAAGAATTGGTGATATTTTAAATGATAAGATTGCACAAGATTTGTATGCGATAAGGGTATCGTTACAAAGTTATGTGTTGAAAAACGGTAGAGACGAAATAATAGATGGTGTTAAAAAATCTCTCACTGATTGTATAGCTAATGTTCGATATATTGCTGATTATTTATATCCGAGCTTATTAAAAGACTATGGTTTAAAGAGAGCGCTAGAAGAACTTATAAAAGAATTTCGAAAGAAAAATAATGTTGTGAGTTTGAATGTAGATCCTAGAATATCTGATATTACAAATTCGAATCAGTTGTATCTATATAGATTATTTCAACTATATTTTGAAGAAGCGCAGTTAAATTATAGTTCTCGTAGCTTAGATATTATAATAAAGTTACATCATAACAAAATTAAGGTTATTATAGAGGACGATATTTTTTCTTCTAATGAAAGTCATTGGCTGCAAATGGAAACTAATAAAAATGTTCAGAAAATTAAGAACCTAGTTTTGTTAAATGATGGTATTTTTGAATTTAAAACAAATAAGAATTGTAATTCTTTAATATTAACATTTATAGATCACCGTGATGATTAAAATTATACTTGTAGAGGATCATGTCGTAGTTAGGAGTGGAATTAAGTTATTATTAGATTCACAATCTGATATGAGTGTTATAGCCGAAGCTGAAAATGGTAAAGAAGCCCTATCTATTCTTGAATCTGGTATTATTCCAGATATCATTATCACTGATATAACGATGGCAGAGATGGGAGGGCTAGAGCTTTTAGATCGGTTAAATCAGGATTATTCTAAAATAAAGACAATAGTTCTTTCTATGCTCGGGAGTTCTCAGTACGCAATGGACGTTTTTGAAAATGGAACCAATGGGTACTTAGTGAAGAATGTTGGACATGAAGAGCTATTGTTTTGCATTCGTCATGTAGCAAACGGTGGAAGGTATCTATGCGAAGAGGTGAGTATGCTATTGATGGAAGAGTTTAGAAATATTTCCTTACAACTTCAAACTTCTAGATCATCTGCTGAAAAGTTTGAATTGACCGATCGTGAAATTGAGGTATTAGAATTAATAGGAGAAGGATATACCAATACAGAAATAGGGGATAAGCTTTTCTTAAGCAAACGTACAATCGAAGGTCATCGACAAAGTTTGCTTGAGAAAACAAAGTGTAATAATACAGCTTCTTTAATAAAAGTAGCTTTGAAATGTGGGCTTATTACATAAATAATTAATATTATGCATTAAAATAAATATGCACACAGGTACCTTCCCCCTCAATACTAGTTATTTCTGCCTTAGCTTCTAATCTATCGAGTATTCTTTTTACCATTGCTAAGCCTACTCCAGAACCATCAAATGCTGAAGAGTTGGAGGAACGATTGAACATTTCGAATACTAATGGTATTTCGGAGGAGGGTATACCAATACCATTATCTTTAACGTGGTATACAATCATGTTGTTTTCTGTACTGCTATATATTTCGATGCAAGGACACTCTTTAGTCGAACTGTACTTAAATGAGTTGTGAATTATATTGGTGAATACTTGGTATAGTAAATGCTTTTCTCCTTGAACGGAATGCATTTTTCCTAATACTACTTTTGTATTTTTATTAGGGTAAATGACCATAGCCTCATCAATTGATTTTTGAATTATTGGAGACATTGTAATCGCTCTTTTTGTAAACTTAAATTGTTTAGCCTGACCAAATGTAATCGAACTCTTCGTAAGGTTCTCTATACTTTTGGCTGCGTCAAAAATTGTTGATAGCCATTTATCTTTCAAATCTGCTTGTAGTTTAGGTTTTGACATCAGCATTTTAGTCCCTAAAGTAATAATAGATAATGGATTCTTTATGTCATGCGAAAGAGTGAAGGATAGTATCTCTAATTCATGATTCAGAGCAATAAGTTCACTGTTGACATTTTCTTGTTCTTCGGATTTAATGAGTTTTACTTTTTGTATCATGCTATGGATACGAGAAACTGCAAGAACTTCATTTTCCCCCCATCTACTTGCTGTTTTTAATAATGGCTTTAAACGAAAAGAGTAGTGTGCCTCCTCTTCAGGAAAAGTAGTGTTAGTTATTCTTTTACAATTAATTATTTTTTTTGGCGCTTCTTTTCTAAACCATAAAAGATAATTATTTCTATATTTATTGATTTTAATAGACATTAAACCAGCAAATGGTAAGCTCTCCAGATCCTCAATTTCATGTTTTAAAGCAAAGTTATGATCCTTAAATAGATTTTTATCTTTGTGTTTTTTTATGTAATTTATTATTTTTCGTATCTGAGAATTATTAGGAGATAATCCGTAAGTACTTATATGCTGATCTTCCAAAAGCGCAATACCATCAGCATTGACAATTTCACATAATTTACCTAGGTTTTCAACCAACACGGTGCTTATACAATCATTGCTTAAAAGAATGTCCTTTAATTCTTGTTCTATTTGTTTACTTTTTTCATAATATTTCAGCAATTTTTGTTTAGAATTATTACTATGAGAAATACCAGCTACTTGCACCATTTGATTGACTAATAATCTTTCTTCTAGGCCAAGCCATTTCTTTTGATAATTCAAACTAATTGATAACCCCCATACTTTATTATTTATGATGATCGGAATAATTAAAGCAGATTTAGCTCCAATTTTTTCTAAAAATTTAAGATGAATATCTGGTAATGAAAGAAATTGACTATGAATGGGATTTGAATATTTATTTGATGAATTAATTAATTTTGAATTTTTAGGTATAATGTCAAAAAGAAATCTACAGCCTGACTTGGCATAAAATTCAATAATAGCAGAATTCATGAATTCTTTTGCAAAATGTAAATTTTGAGCAGAGAATTTTATAAGTGAATCTCTATTTTCGGCAATAATATGTGCACCATTTTTATTACTAACTTTTAAAATTACGCTCTGATCATATTCTAACACTGACGCTATATGATCTACTAAGCTAGACCAAATATTCAAGATAGGTTTAGCATTTTTTGAGATAATACTATTGAAATTTAGCGAAGGGTAATAGTTTTTTTCCTTGATTTCAAATTCAAAATAGATTAAGCTATTAAGTTTAAATATTGATAAGTTGTAAGATTCGCCTTTTATTTCAATTTGAAAAGTTTTTCGAAAGAGATTATTGTTCTTATCAATTTTATCGAGATATTTATTTATTTCTTTCTGCAATTTATTAGGTAAAGTATTGATTACTAAGGTTATGCTTTTGTTTAAATAATAGTTAACCTCATTATCCAATAGAATATGGATGTTGTTACTTACAGAGGTTATCTGCAGTAAGGAATCAGTACATATAAGGTACCCATACTCTTGAATTGCGTTTTCTTTTACTAAAGGTTCTAATAGCATAGCTGTTGCATGTTGTTAAAGTCCTTGTAATTTAGCTTATTAAGATCTAAATGACAAAACTTTAACCTCCTAAAGTGTAAAAAAATGTTAATTTAATAGGTTTATAAAATTAAACTGAACGATTTTCATTTGTAACTGTTCTTATTATACAAAACAATTAAAAGGAGATATATTATGAGCAAATTAACATGGCAAGGACGTTGGAACGAAGTTAAGGGAAAAGTTAAGCAACAATACGCAGACTTTACAGACGACGAGTTACTGTATCAAGAAGGTAAAGAAGATGAATTATTAGGTCGTCTTCAAAAGAAAACTGGTAAAACCAAAGACCAAGTCGAAGACTGGTTGAATGGATTATAGTAGATTTTTCTGAACCATACTTTAGGAAGAGGGCATGTTAATTATGTCCCCTTCCTAAATAAATCTATCAATTATATTTATTGCTATATACAATAAATGTTTATTTAGAAATCTTAGGATTAAAGGCCTTAAAAAATAATTAAGGGAAATATTGAAATAATAATATTAAGCTAAATTTGTAGATTCGACTTCTAAAGTAGATTTTAAATGATCTACTAAATAATCAATTAAACTTTTTTTACAAAATTCCGCTCTTAAAATTTCATT
>CANRHE010000069.1 GCA_947630335.1 uncultured Sphingobacterium sp. | reverse complement strand
ATACATATAATAATAAACTATTAACTATAATTATTGATAGTAAATTTCTATAATACAATGTTAGTTAAACACTATTAGTGTGCTCTTAAACATTAGAGTTTACCTATGTTACATGCTTGTATTATTGTAAATTACTATTTTTCTCAGAATCACTTGACAGGCGTTTAAATGTATGATAGCATATATATAAATAACATTAAGGTGGTAACACAAGAATGGTAATCAAGTTGGTAATCTAATAGTTTATTTGTTATTTTTATTAGTTTTGTAGTATACATTACTGGGCGTTAGCCCTAAATTTCGTTAGCAGCCTATACGGAGTCATTTAGTGTAATGTATTTATTTATTCTCTACATCATTCAATGTGTTAACGTTGGATGATTAGAGTCTTACGTAGTGCCTATGTAGTAACTTATTAGTTCACTATCAGTTTGGTAACCCTTATGGCAATATTATATTTACCTCATTAGGTGTTACCACTATTGTACCTCAGACTAGCTAAGAATAATAACAATTATAAACCAGATCGTGTCAAACCAATACCCCAGACAGTTTATAAGTACAGACTTCATTAAGGAAGACGGTTGACGTTAGACTGGGTTTATGTTATAATACATCGTATGTATTGATTTTTGATAGGGAGGAGGAATGAGAGTTAAGAAGAGGTTGGTTCAGGGCGTGGGTATTAATGATGCCGATTATGTTATTAAGAAAAATGAGACGATTGAAGTAGATGGAAAACAAAAGCTGAAGCGGGTCTGGGTGTGTCCATACTATAGAGTTTGGGCAAACATGTTGAGAAGGTGTTATTCTGCTAGATGGCAAGAGAAATACCAGACATACGCTGGGTGTACGGTAACTGAAGAGTGGTTGACAAAATGTTTTAAATAGTGTAAAATGTGTTTTTGTTTAATGAAAGGAGTGAATATGTCAGATATAGAGTTTGTATACCTTATCCAAGGACAGGATGAGGAGGGTAGTTTTTACGTTGACAAGGGTGGAGAAACAATCCCTATTGGTGGTGGAGGAGTGTGGATTAAGAACCCACTCCCCTACTTAACTAAAGAAGATGTTGACAACCTTCAAGATGTGCTTGACGACACAACAGGTATTCGATACAATACAATCAAGTTAATTAAAAGTCCAATTATTAGTAAAGAAATGGAAAGGAAGAAAAATGACTAAGAAAGAAGATAAGAAATATATTATACTAGGTCGATCTGATAAGAGTGTTTTCCTGTGCTCTCCCTATTCAGAGGGTATCAATGTAACCGAGGAGATGTTTACTATGGTTACGCCACTATCCAAAGACGTAGCTGAGGATTTCTTGGAGACTCTAAAAGAGAGTCACAAGGAAGTGGCATATACGATTGTAGAGGTGGAGTGATGGGAAAAGGTGAGGAAAGTATTATCATCGACATAGGTAAACCATTACAACTAGCTAATGGCGATCCTCATAAAGTAGTGCTATACACAGATAAGGGTGCTGACAAAGATTATCCATTGGTTGGAGCTGTTATTATAGACAATTCTGTTAACACACTAGAGTGGTCTAAGGAGGGTGTATCAAAAACTGAGGAGGAGTGGAGTATTGTAAATAAACCTCCTCAAGAGCCTTACACAATATACTTAGACGAGGAAGGCTTTACCTCCTATTATGATGATTGTCTTGTCAAGGTGAGGGTGGATAGTGAGGGTAAGGAGGTTACAGTAACAATAAAAGAGGGTTGGAACGTTAACACTGTTGGTGGTAACAAACCAAACTGGGGTAGTAATCGTAAGACCCCTAGTAGTCCACCACAGGCTCGTGGAGACTCTAGAAGTCTCTCAGAGGTATACTTCCAAGGTATTGGTAATAAAAGCTCTACAACGGGGCGTAATGGTCTACTAGAGGCATTAGATGATATGGAGATGTAATGGGGTTTAAAAAATGGGAATCTTCTTTAGTGATTGGTAAGAATCCTTGTTACAACTGTAGGAAAGATGGTAGGGATCATAAAGGGGATAACTTCCACTATTACGGAGACGAGGAGGGAGGTCACTGCTTTTCTTGTGGTTGGTCGTTGTTGTCTGAAGAATATAAAGAAGAGAATGGTCTGGTTCAGGGTAAAATTTATGAGGAGGAGGGAACATTGTTTGATGAGTCAGAGTTAGAACGTATTAAATCAGAGTACGAATGGATTGACCAGCCATACCGAGGTATTGAGCCTAGCACCTATAAATACTTTGGCGTTATGCACAAAGTTGGTCAAGACGGAGGTCTTTTAGAGCAAATTTACCCTACATTTAAGGGTAGTAACTTGCAGGGGTTTAAGCGAAGAATCTTACCAAAGACTTTTGCTAAGCCATATGGGGATGTGAGACGAGAGGTAGACTTCTTCGGGCAGTTTAGGTTCTTAAAGTCACAGTCTCGTGATGTTATTATTAGTGCTGGAGAAATAGATTGTATGTCTATTTACCAAGTACTGAAAGAACATACAGATAGTCGTAATAGTAGGAACAATACAGAGTTTGAGGCTGTTCCAGTGGTTAGTAGTACATTAGGAGAAGAGGGGACTAAGGTACAGGCACAGATGCAGTATGACTGGCTTAATAGGTTTGAGAGAATCTTAGTGTGCTTTGATGACGATGCAGCAGGAAAGAAAGCATTAGAGGGAATGTTCTCAAGCCTACCAAAGGGTAAGATGTTTGTAATGGAATTACATTCCTCAGACCCTAATGATTGCTTGGAGAGTGGTGATAAGCAGAAGATTATCAATGCTTATTACAAGGCTAAGCCATATGCCCCAGTAGGTGTTCTTGGTAGTAGCAGTTTGGCTGAAAAGATCTTAGAACATGCTTCAATTGAAAAGATTCCACTACCTCCTTACATGCACAGACTACAAGACTTGATGGCTGGAGGTATTCCATTAGGGGTTATTGTAAACTTAATCTCCTCAAGCGGTACTGGTAAATGCTTTGCACCAGACACCAAGATTCTTATGCATGACATGACTGTTAAGAATGTACAGGATGTTGTGGTTGGGGATAAGGTAATGGGAGATGATGGCACACCACGTAACGTTGTAAGGCTGTCTAGTGGAATTGACACTATGTATAGGGTTAAGCAAGATGGTGGAGATGACTACGTTGTCAACAGTAACCACATACTTTCATTAAAAAGTAGCTTCAGCGGATTTGTTCACAATATAAATGTGGTAGACTTTATTGAATCTAAAATGGATGATTTTTATAAATGGCTTAGGGGATATAAAGCAAATATCAACGGTAGTGGTGAGGAGCTCATGGATATAGAAGTTGAGGACGCTGGGGTAGGAGAGTTCTATGGGTTTGAGGTTGATGGTAACCACTTATTCTGCTTAGCAGACTTTACAGTTACACACAACAGCACTCACGTAGACGAGATTATATATCACTGGATTTTTAACAGCCCTTACAAGATTGGTATTATGTCTTTAGAGAGCGATAGTGGAGAGTATGGAACGAAGATCCTTTCAAGGCATGTGGGACGTAAGATTAACCTGATTAAGGATGTTGAAGAGAAGATTAACTTTCTTAATCGAGAGGATATTGTTCAACAAACTAAACACCTATTTACTCATGAGAATGGGCAGGATAGGTTTATGTTGGTTGAGGATAGGGATGGTAGTGTAGAGGAAGTAAAGGAGACTGTAGAGCGTATGGTGACCTCTGGAGACGTAAAGGTGGTTGTCATTGACCCTCTTCAGGATTTGATTGCTTGCTTACCAGATGATGCTCAGAATCAGTTTATGTCTTGGCAGAAGGGTATGGTTAAGTCTCATGGTATTACATTCTTTAATGTTAACCACACCAAGAAGTCATTGACAGGTGGTGGAGCAGGAAGCCAAGGTGTTGACCTAGTGGAGGAGGACACTCATGGAAGTAGTAGTATATATAAGAGTGGTGCTTGTAACCTGTTATTCTCACGAGATAAAGAAGCGGAGGATATTATTGTTAGGAACACAACAATCATGAAGATGTCTAAATGCCGTTGGACGGGAAATACAACACCATTTGCTGGAAAGTATTACTATGACAACCGAACTCATACAGTACATGATTTTGATGACTGGAAAGAGAAACACCCAGAAATGTTTGTAACAGAGTAAAAGGGTTGACAACAGGTTGTAGTTGTGTTATAATACGTTGTATGTTGATTTTGATAGGAGGGAGAAAATGTGGTTGAACCTTTAAAGGAAAACTTTGAGTATATTACCAACTACAAAAAGGCTACAGTTTGCGACTTAGAGAGTGATGGGCTGTTAGACACTATTACCAAGATACACATCATAGGGTATAAGCTTTACAATAGTGAGGAAGTGGGTTGGTTGTTTGGTGATGACGACTTGGGGAGGATTCACAAGATGTTGGACTACCACATTGACAACAAAATACCAATGGTATTCCACAATGGTGTTGGGTTTGATAAGAGGGCTATGGAGATGGTTCTTGAAAGAGATCTGTCAGAGTTACAGATTATCGACACACTATGGTTGTCCTACTATCTTAATATTAACTTAAAATCCCATTCTATCGAGGCACTGTCTAGTCAGTATGATGTTGGAGATAAGTTTGAAGTTGACCCAGAGGATTGGAAAGATTTACCAAAAGACGTAGCTATTAAACGGGTTACGTCAGATGTGGAGATTGGAACGGCTGTATGGGAGGACTTCAGGAGTCGTCTTGAGGAGATGTACACGCTAGCTAAGGATGAGATTGATTCTGGTAACGTTGGTGGTAGTAGGATGTATCCTGATGAAGAAACCTTCATAGATAAGCTAAAGGGGAGGGATGTTGAATGGCATGTTGCTAGGATTCTAGGGTATATTACCGCTATTGCAGAGGTAGTTTCTGTACAGGAGAGGGTAGGTTGGGAGGTTGATATTGACAACCTTACAGAGCACCTTACCAAACTTGAAGCACTAGCTGATAGTAGTGCTAAAGAGCTTGAGAGTGTAATGCCTAAAGTCCCTAAGTATGTTAAGCGTAAAGAGCCTAAAGAACCCTACTTAAAGAGTGGACAATTATCAGCTACTGGTAAACGTTGGCATGAGTATAAGAAGTTATTGAAGGGCGAAGCTAAGGACGAACTTGGAAACCCCCTAGCATTTGTTAAGAAGGCTGGAGAGATTGAGGTGTTAAATGGTTACACACCTCCCAATATCAATAGCCATATTCAGGTTAAGCAATTCCTATTTGATAATGGGTGGATTCCACAGACATTCGAGTATAAAAGGGATAATGAAGCTTTTCAGGAGTGGATTGATCGTAAACCTCCAAAGGGTAGCCCAAGAGGTTCTTGGACGGAGTGGAATAATAGCAAACCCAAAGATAGGGAGATTCCACAGATTAAAGATGGCGATGAGCTATGTAGGAGTATTACGGAGTTAGCTGAGAAAGTTCCAGAGATTAAGGTGCTTGAAGAGTATTCTGTCATTACACACAGGATATCTGTATTAAAGGGTATGTTAGAAAGTGTTAGAAGTGATGGAAAGGTTGAGGCTAGCGCTCATGGATTGACAAGCACACTAAGGCTTATGCATAGAAAGCCTATTGTTAACCTACCATCAGCGGATAGTTTGCACGGACAAGGCATTAGGAGTAGCTTGATAGCTGGAGAAGGTAACATCTCCATAGGTTCCGACTTAAGCTCGTTAATAAATAATAGCGACATTGTATAGGAAACTTACAATGAAAATCTCTTAAATTGCGGGGAAACCCTTAGAGCTTTATGTACTAAACCAACATGGTGACATGGTGGTGGCTAATTATAACGAATTAGGTATAGTAAAAATCATAAAGATTGGGCAATCATACGCAGCCAAACTACTATATGTATAGTATCTACTATATATAGTAGGAGGTTAAACGACTAGACAGCAAGCACTTATACAATAGTGGGAGCATAGTAGAGCCAAGCGGTGACTGAAAGGAAGTCTTAAATCGAAACAGGAGACACCCTAATGGGGTGATGATATAGTCTGGACTGTGCAGAAATGTACAGAAGCACATAATGGTGCTGGCAAAGATTAGCGACCTTTGTTGAACAAACGTAGAAGACAGAGTTAAGCAGCATTTAATGTTGCCACTAGACCCAGAGTATGTTGCGGAGATGACAGCGGAGGGGTATGATCCACACTTGTCAACATGTGTAGCAACAGGTATTATGTCTTTAGAAGATGCAGAGTGGTATAAAAAGGTTAAGAGTAAAGAAATAACCTTGGAAACTACTAAAGACCAGAATAGGTGGGATATGTTAGACCATCTTAGGGGTGTAGGTAAGGTTGTAGTGTATTCCTCTGCTTATGGAGCAGGCCCATCTACAATTGCTAGGAACGCTGGTGTTAGTAAAGGAGAAGGGGAGCAGCTACATACTGGTTACTGGGAGCTAAACTGGAGTCTTAAAGCTATTGCTGAAGAGCAGGTGGTGGTAACTACATCAAGGAATGAGAGGTGGCTTATTCACCCCATTGTTGGGATAGCTTTGAGTTTACGTAGTGATAAGGATAGGTTTAACGTAGCATGTCAAGGAGGTGGTAGCTTTTTCCATTTTAATTGGGTGTTTGGTGTACTCAATAGGCAGAAAGAAGAATGGGGAGTTAAAAGCATTACAGGTAATATTCACGATGAATTGATTATAGTGTGTAAAAACAGTAAGAACTTTGTAGATAGTATTTCTGAGATGATTAATGATAGTATCAAAGAGGTTAGTGCTGTATATAATCTTAGAAGAGAACTAGGTTGTGATATTCAAACGGGATATAGGTACGCAAATGTCCACTAAAATAGAAAATATCGTTGGGTTTAGCCGAAGCAATTTAGAGGGCTATCCCTTCACCGTTATAGAGAGGTTAGGTGGCTATAAAGTTTTAATAGGGTGGTTCTGTGGACAGAGGGTAGAGGCACACTATAGTAATGCGCTCAGTGGTGTCATTAAGTATTATAACAGGGGGAGTGTACAAGGGGTGGGCTACTTAGGTTATGGGAAATTTAAGCATAGGAGGGCTGTAACAGGTATAGAGGACAAGCCTTTTGATCCCAGAGTGGTTTCTCTGTGGGAGGATATGCTAGAGAGGGCATATAGTGACAAATACAGTCATCCTCAATCAACTTACTTTAATGTAAAAGTAGATGAAATTTGGCATAGCTGCCAGAACTTCTCCGAGTGGGTTGAGAGTAATAAGATCTCCAGCCTGAAAGATTTTAATGGTGAGTTTTACCAGTTAGATAAGGACATACTTATACCTAGGAACAAAATCTACTCTCCTGCCACTTGCTGCTTTGTCCCTAGGGAGTTAAACTCTTTCTTCAGGAATAGTTATAAGAGCAATGAATATGGAACTCTTGGAGTTCAAAAAAGAGGAAAAGGGTTTAGGAGTCACTGTAACAACCCTGTGACAGGTAGGCGTATGATTTCTTTGCAGAGGAGTAGTAGGGAGGAGGCTCAAGAGGATTATATAAAGAACAAGACTCACGTTGCTAAATTATTAGCAGACAAATGGGGCGGTCTGGTAGAAGAGCGTGTGATAGAGGTTTTGAGAAATTTTTCTTTTGAGGAATATTTCTTACCTTGATATTCATTAATTTTTAAATAATTTAATATATGGCTTGACAATGTGTTGTTATTGTGTTATAATGTACAACATACAATTTAATAAGGAGAGAAGTAATGGCAGTAGAAGAATTTAAAGACCCACGCACAGGTAAGGTTAGCAAGTTTGTAAAAGGTGCTGTTGAAGGTATTTATTTCAATGAGTTGAAAAACCCAAAGACATATACAGCTAATGGGCGACAATGGACACCAACCCATTCTATCACTATTGTGGTTGATGGTGTTCGTATCAGCCTAGGTCTGACTGAAAAGAGTTCAGTCAATGTTAAAGACGAAAATGACCAGTGGGTTGAATTGGCACGAGGTATGGAGGTTAGTGTAGACGTAGATGAGGGCGAATATAACGGTAAACCGCAGTATGGATCTCGATCCAGTAACATTACCCTCTTATCTACGGAGGGTGCAGTACAAGAATCTAGTAAACCGAAAGGTGGCTCTACTCAGTTCTCTAGCAAGCGTGGAGAAGGTGTTAGTGTAGGACATGCCATTAACGTGGCAATGAATGTCTTACGAGACTTAACAGACCCATCTGCTATTGTGGAGGCTGCAAAAGAAGCACATACACTAACTACACGCCTTAAAGAAGAGTATGCAACAGGAAATACGGATATGTCTGAATACGATGTAGGGGCACGAGTTGGTCAGGCTGTATTGTCTGCATCTCACTATGTGGAGAACGTAGCAGATATTGAAGCTCTGGCACGACAAACGTTGACAGATATTGTTCCTCAAGTGGAAGAGTTTGTACGAAATGGCGGTGATGTGGAGTCTAAGGAAACACCTAAAAAGGTTACCAAGAAAGCACCTGCCAAAACATTAGAAGATCTAGACGATGATGTCCCATTTTAATAGGAGGAGTACATGAGTATTGATACACAACTAGTTGACACACTACGTAATGATAACATGCTCTCGGATTTCATTGAGATGGTTCGAGAGGGCGTAGACCTTTTAAAGGAGTTAGATGACTTAAATGAGAAGAGGCGTGTACTCTCCTCCCAAGCAAAGGAATTGTTTCCAGTAACATCTAAAGACTTTAATAATTTAGTCAAGTATTCTTATAACGAGTCTCAGCTTCACGAGGATTTACAGTACTTAGCTAACGTAGAGGGTGTGCTAACGGGCATTACGGAGGATTAATGGAAACAGTAGCAGTGTTTGACTACGATCCGATTGTATATGCTGCTGCTTCCGTTGGGGAGGAGAGGTACATTATTGTAAAACACCTCCCCTCTGGTACAACCAAGGAGTTTAAGAATAGAACTACTTTTTATGGTAGGACTAGAGACAGAGATGGTGGTTGGCTGGGGGAACTGAATAGCGAGAGGGTTAAGGACGGGTTAAAACCTTTCCTCATCGAGGACTTCGAGATTGAGGACAAACAAAGGTTAAAGGAAAGAATTAACAATGTTCTACACACAGCTAAGATGATGGTTGCTGGTAGTGTTAAGGCTGTTAAGGCGGATACATACGTTGGATACTTAGGGGGTAAGACCCCTCTTATTAGGTTAGAGAAATCAAACCTTCAAAAATATAAGGGGGATAGGGATAAGTTACTCACACCACTCCTAAGGGATGATGTTATGGAGTATTTACATAAACACCATAGCGCTGAATTTTGTGAAGATGGTTTAGAGGCTGACGACTGGTGCATAATCAGGGCTTTGGAGGAGAGTAAAAAGGGAAACAAGGGCATTGTAATTACGTCAGATAAGGATGTATTAGGAAACCCAGTGTTGTCTTACAACCCAGATAAGCCAGAAGATGGTGTAGTCGATGGTGATGTATTTGGCAGTCTATATTTAGACTCAAAGAATGTAGTTAGAGGGGTTGGAAGATTGTTTAAATACTTTCAAGTATCTTATGGAGACCCTGTAGATAACTACAAGGCTAATGCACAATCAGGTGTTAATTGGGGGCCACTAAAGGCTTACAACCTCCTAAAGGATTGTAAGAGTGACAAAGAGGCATGGGAGGCTATGTATCAGATTTACAACACACTCTACCCAGAGCCTAAGGAAATAGAGACATGGAAGGGTGAGGTGGTTACAATAGATGCATTGACATGCCTACAAGAGGTTTGGGATTGTGCCCATATGCGGAGAGCCCCAGACGATATTGTAGACGTTAGGAAAGTGTTGAATAACTTGGGTGTTCTGGAATAACCCAAATATGTTTAAAGGGGGTAGTAAGTGACTAATGAAGATATATTACAGAGCATTAGGATAGCAAGGGATAAGGTGTACCAATACGAGTTGGTCGTAGCTAAGGGTAGGAAATTCCTAGACGAAGTTAATCAAATTTTACACCAACTTGAATGGGAACTAAGTAAGGAGGAGAAAAATGAAGCCGTTTAAAATTAGGGTAGAATCAGAAGAGCACTCCAAAGAAATTCAGGAGTTTGTATTTAATCATGGTTACACTTGGGTTAGCGGAGGCAATCAAGTAAAAAATACGAATTCCCCCTTTCTGTATTTACATCAAGATTTAGAAGTTGGCAAAGATAAGGCAAACCTTTATGTAGGCAGCTATGAATGGGATTTTGTTGAGGACGAACTGCCAGAGAAATGGTTTTACGATGGCAAATTGCAGGATAGCCCTAAACCAAAAGACAAAGCCAATACATTCCGAGAGTTGTCGCAAGCACAACTAGATGGAAAGACTTTGCAGGTGGACTTTTTCGGCGAGGGATGGGTAGACTGTACGCACACCTTAGAGCAGGTAAGGGTTGAGGATATTGATAAGCCTGTCAGGGGGTATCGTGTCAAGCCAAAAACACGCATTTGTAATGGTGTTGAATTAGATGAGTGTATTAAAGAACCTCTGAGAGATGGTGAAGAATATTACATTGCATACCCGATTAATGATTATAGTGTTAAATTGGTTTGGAATGGGGATCGTTATGACCTTAATCACCTAAATAGGGGGATTTCCTACCTAAAGGAGGAATCCGCAATAAAGCACGCCAAAGCCATGCTAAACCTGTCAGACTAATATGACAAGACTACGAAGGAAGTTACCACAAGGTAGGAGCAGGTGGAGGCAGCGTGTATACTTCTGGTGGAGTGAAGCTGGTGAGTGCAGGGTTGGTTGGCTCTTCCCATCACGAAAGGCAGCTAGGAAGTGGAGAGACCAGAGGTGGTGGAGGTATGCAAAGTACCCAGTACCAGAGGATTTCCTAAAAACTGTACCAGAGGGTATGAGAGAGAAAGAGCTTATTTGGTGGAGAGCTGCAAGAGATAACTATTTAGACCTAACTCTAGAGTATGGAGCTGTTGAATATATCGGAGAGAGGTGGGCTAAGATGAAAGGAGATATAAAATGAATGGATTTGTAAAATCCCCTTGGACGTGGGATAAAGTGTTCGAGACGTGTGCTAAGTGGTACTACACGGGTATGGAAAAGCTGGATAAGAACATTGAAAGAAGTATGGAAGAGAAAGTTAATGAATTATACTCATTAGCTGCTACAGAGCAAGACATCTATATGAATGCTGAAATGGTAGCAACCTATTCAAAGATTATGAAAGATGTTAGTGACTACGAGGAAGAGATGGGGGAGATCGTTGCCTAATATTGATTACAAGCCTTGGGAATTATACCCAGAGATTTGGAAAACAGAGGCAGCTTGGTGGTCTTATTTACGTGGTGCATTACGCAGGGGTTTGTGGGAGAGGTCTCCTATCAAGCTATCTTACAAGAACAGTAATTGCTTACCACCCCCAGAGGGATATACTGGGAGGGCTAGAAGTGGTGCAGAATGTGCATTATCTGGAGAGTGGACAGCTAAGAGTAGCTTAGAGGTGGATCACAAAACAGGCAACATTCCACTTCTTTCTTGGGAAGACGTACTACCCTTTCTCTTACACTTAGTTCCTAGTAAAGGTAGTCTACAGCTTGTTAGTAAAGAGGCCCACAAAGTGAAGAGCTATGCTGAGAGAATGGGGATTAGTTATGAAGAAGCAGTAGACACTAAGAAGGCCATTAAGATGTTAAAAGATAAGGTTGATAAAGAATGGTTAGAGGATAGGGGGTGTGTGCCAGCTAGTAATGCTAAGTTAAGGAGAAAACAGATTTTGGAGGTGTTGAAAGTTGAAAGATTGGAAAAAGGAAGCAATTAGGCTTGCAAATGCTGGAATGTCTTGGAGGCAGATTGCTAGAGAGCTTGGTGTAGCCCGTAGCACTGTATCAGACAACCTTAGAAAGAAGATTAAGGGGTATGTAAGGCCTAGCGAGTTAAAAGGCTCTACAGAGGTCTACAAGCCCTCCCACGATATGCCTAAAGTGTTGATTATGGATATTGAAACATCTTCAATGCTATTAGGTGGTTGGGGTCTATACAATCAAAACTATTCATTAGCTCAGATTGAAAAGGATTGGGACTTACTAGGGTATTCTGCTAAGTGGTATGGCGAGGACGAGGTTAAGTACTCCGATATTTCAGATAAGACAGAAGAAGAGATCCTAACCGAGATTTGGGAGCTTCTAAACAGTGCAGATATAGTTATTGGTCATAATGTACGTAGATTTGATGTTCCAAAACTTAGGACAAGAATGATTGTCAATGGTTTCAAGCCTTTCAGCCCTGTTCGTTTTATTGACACACTAGACATTGCTAAAAGGGAGTTTGGATTTACAAGTAATAAGTTAGAGTACTTGACTAATTTGCTATGTAAGAAGTATATTAAGAGTGGGCATGAGAGTTTTAGTGGTTATAGTTTGTGGAGTGAGTTTTTAAAGGGCAATCCAGAAGCTATTTCTGAAATGAGAGAGTATTGCCAGTTGGACACACAAAGTGTTGAGGAGTTGTATGATAT
>CANRHE010000068.1 GCA_947630335.1 uncultured Sphingobacterium sp. | reverse complement strand
TGCTCCATAGTGTTTATGAGACACCCTTAGTTTTAAAAGGTTTAATCGTTATTGTGAAAAAAGCTTTCTATTTTTTTAACAGCTAAATGATAGGATGCTTTAAGTGCTCCTACACTTGTTCCTAGAATTTCTGATATTTCTTCATATTTCAAATCATCAAAATACTTCATGTTAAATACCAATTTTTGTTTTTCTGGTAAAGTCAGTAAAGCCTGCTGTAATTTCATTTGTGCTTGATCACCATCAAAATAATGTCCGTCTGCAAGAGTTTCAGCAAGATATGATGTGCTTTCATCTTCTAAAGAAACATTGTATTTATGTTTCTTTTTATTCAGGAAGGTTATACATTCATTCGTTGCAATCCTGTAGAGCCATGTGTAAAGTTGTGAATCCTCTCTAAATTTAGAGAGGTTTCTCCATACTTTAACAAATATATCTTGGACAAGGTCATCCGCATCGTCATGATTAATGACCATGCGTCTGACATGCCAATATATTTTTTGTTGATATTTTTTCAACAAATGGCTGAACGCTGCATCACGCGTACGTTCATCGGCAAACATAGATATGATTTGCGCGTCTTCCATTTATTATTTTTTTCTGTTAATTGCTTTTTGTGCAGCTGCTACAATGTTCGCTGCTTTAAGACCATATTTCTCCATGAGTTGAGCTGGTGTGCCGGACTCACCAAAGCTATCGTCTACAGCAACATATTCTTGAGGAGATGGTAAATGCTTCGCTAATACTTGTGCTACACTATCTCCCAGACCGCCTAAACGATTATGCTCTTCTGCAGTAACTACACAACCAGTTTTCTTAACCGAAGCTAATATAGCTTCTTCATCCAAAGGTTTGATAGTGTGTATGTTAATGATTTCGGCATCAATACCTAATTTCTCTAATTCTTCACCTGCTTGAATAGCTTCCCATACTAAGTGACCTGTAGCTATAATAGTCACATCTTTTCCTTCATTCAACATTACAGCTTTACCGATTTCAAAAGTTTGATCTGCAGGAGTAAAGTTAGGAACGACTGGACGGCCAAAACGTAGGTAAACTGGACCTTCATATTTAGCTACAGCAATTGTTGCTGCTTTTGTTTGGTTGAAGTCACATGGATTAATAACGACCATTCCTGGTAACATTTTCATTAAGCCAATATCTTCAAGAGTTTGGTGGGTAGCACCATCTTCACCCAAAGTAAGACCTGCGTGCGAAGCCGCAATTTTAACGTTTTTATTAGAGTACGCAATAGATTGACGTATTTGGTCGTAAACGCGAGCTGTGGAGAATTCCGCAAAAGTACCCGTAAAAGGAATTTTACCGCCAATTGTTAAACCAGCTGCAATTCCCATCATATTTGCTTCAGCAATACCAATTTGGAAGAAACGCTCTGGAAATTCTTTGATAAATGCATCCATTTTTAATGAGCCAATTAAGTCAGCACATAATGCAACTACATTTTCGTTTTGTTTTCCGGCTTCTAACAAACCAGCACCGAAACCAGAACGTGTATCTTTAGATTCTGTAAAAGTATATTTTTTCATTATATTCTAGATATTAATAATCACCTAATGTTTCAGGCAATTGATTCAAAGCGCTTGCTAATTGATCATCATTTGGAGCAACACCATGCCATTTGTGCGTACCCATCATGAAGTCAACACCTGATCCCATTTCTGTATGTAATAAAATCATGATTGGCAAACCTTTTCCTGTACGAGATTTTGCTTCTTCGATACCAGCAACTACAGCGGCCATATCATTACCTTTTTCAACCTCTAAAACATCCCATCCGAAAGCTTCCCACTTAGCACGAAGATTACCTAATGATAATACATGTTCGGTCGAACCGTCGATTTGAGCCCCGTTATAGTCTACTGCAGCTATTAAGTTGTCAACTTTATTATGTGGAGCATACATAGCTGCTTCCCATACTTGACCTTCTTGTAATTCGCCATCACCCATCAATACAAAAACTAAACCGTTGTCTTTGTTTAATTTTTTAGCTTGAGCCGCACCGATACCAGCGGAGAGACCTTGTCCCAATGAACCAGACGCTATTCTAATACCAGGTAGCCCTTCGTGTGTGGTTGGGTGTCCTTGTAGACGCGTATTAATTTTTCGGAAAGTAGCTAATTCGCTAACTGGAAAATAACCAGCTCTCGCCAGTGTGCTGTAAAATACAGGTGAGATGTGTCCATTTGATAAAAAGAATAAATCTTCGTCTGTACCTTTCATGTTGAAAGAAGGATCATGTTTCATAGCATGAAAATATAAGGCTACAAAATAATCAGCACATCCCAAAGAACCTCCTGGGTGACCTGATTGACAACCATGAACCATACGAACGATGTCACGTCTTACTTGTGTTGCAGTTTGCTCAAGTTTATTGATATCTACACTCATTTTGATTGTTTTAAACAAATTTATGCTTGTAAAGTTAATGATTTTTGGGGATGTAGCGCCTATTAATTATACTTTAATTGTCGAAAATAATAGTAAAAATTGAAGCCTTGAATGTAATGCACTTAGGTGAGTGAAATGTTCTATTATTTTAGCAATTTGTAGTGGTTAAAAGTTATTTGTTTTTGCTATTGATTGAATATTGAGGTCATAATTCACAAGAATTAAAAAAAAAGAGCGTAATTTTTAACAAGTACGCTCTTTTTGAAGATGAAAAATATTTTTTAGTTGATAATTGACCAACTAGACCAAGGTATTCTTGACAAAAGAACGATCAAGGCTATGGTATAAGTTATAAATACAATTTTATTAGAAGCATAATCTGCTGGTGCTTTTTTTGCTTTGGAGTATCCCACAGTAATCAGTATGATGCCAATAATCATAGTTAATGGGTGTTCAATTAGCTTGAATCTTAATGTTGGATCTTTCATGACACCTGAAGAAAACATCGAAAAATAACCTAGACTGTAATAATAAATAATACCCACTAATAACTGTAAGTGGGCACTAATCAAGCCAATTAAAGCAATTTTGCGGTTGTAAGGTTTGCTACCAAAATAATTGATTGCTGTAATAACAATAGAAATTACTAAAGCTAATAAAAGAATAACTGCTAAAGTAGAGTGTAAATGTTTCATGCCTGTTAACATATAATATAAAGTTTATTTTTTTTCAATTATAATTTGCTACAAAAGTACTACTTTGAAAGGCGTTTTTCGCCTAATTCTCTAAATTCTGATTTTTGCTTGAATTGAGGAAATGTTTTTTCTTGACTCATGGTATAGCCAATATCAAAGAATAAACGTATATCTTCAATTATTCCAGCAAAATCCCAATTTTCATCTACTTGATCAGCGGGCGAGTGGTATCTACCTGCTAATGCTTTAGCACGTGTTTGATTTGCAAGGCTATCTGTTGAAATCAGTTCAGAACCGGCTCCCATAAATAATCCAGGTACGCCTTTTTTAACGAAATTAAAGTGATCTGATCTGTAAAAACCTCCTGAAGCAGGATTTTTCTCGCCATGTACAGTCCTTCCGAATTTGGCTGCTGAACGCACAACATAATCATCTATCTCTGTCTGTCCATATCCTACTATTGAGACATCTTTGGTTGCGCCTTGTGGGCTAAAGGCATCCATATTCAAGTTGGCTACCGTTTTGTTTAAAGGATAAATAGGGTTATTTGCATAATGAGAAGAGCCTAATAAGCCTTCTTCCTCGGCTGTTAATGCAATGAAGATTATCGATCTTTCAGGTTGATGTTTAGCTGCTTTAAATGCTTTAGCAATTTCGAATAGTGCAGCTACTCCGGCAGCATTGTCCACAGCACCGTTGTATATTGAATCCCCATTAACAGGTTCGCCAATACCCAAGTGATCCCAATGAGCCGTGTAAATAATTGTTTCATCTGGACGCTTTGTACCTTCAATTTTGGCTATGACATTAGTTGAGTTAGCATATCTAAATGTATTCTGTAGACTTACATTTGTGCTTACATTCATTGGAATAGCTTTGAAACCTTTTTTCTTCGCACTATCCATTAACGAAGGCTCTAGGCCAGCGATTTGGAATAGATTATGAGCAGTTTGATTAGAAATCCATCCTTCAAAGTCAGGAACAGGTGCTTGATCTGCAGTAAGATTAAGTTGCGGACCACTCCAGCCGGAGCGTACCACATCCCAACCATAGCTTGCAGCTGGTGTATCATGAATAATCAATACTCCCGTAGCACCTTGTCTTGCCGCTTCTTCATATTTATATCTCCATCGACCATAATAGGTCATAGTATCTGCCTTGAATAGTTCTTTATCATATCGGCCTGGATCAGAGACCATGACTACCACTGTTTTTCCTTTGACATCAATACCTTCGTAATCGTTCCAGCCAAATTCAGGGGCTACAATTCCAAAACCTGCAAACACAAGTTCTGTGGAAGGGATTGTAATATTCTCATTTATTTTGCGAGTGCCAATAACATAATCGTCTAAATTATTGACAGTTAAGTTTCCTTTTGATCCTTGAAATATAAGTCTGATTTCTGTCGGTTTAGAAGTTATTTCAACCATCGGAACCTCTTGGAAATAGGAATCCCCATTGCCAGGTAGTAACCCTAAATCTTTAAATTGTTTTTCAATGTATTGGGTTGTGAGAGTATCTCCTTTAGTAAAGGGTTTACGACCTAAAAATTCGTCGGAGGCTAAGTCTGAAACATATTTCTTGTAGCTTGCCTCAGAAATAGTAGATAAGGCCGTGCTATCGAGCATATTGGGATCGAAATTGTTAGTATTCGACTGACAGCTCATACTAAGTAAAGCCCCTATACAAAAAGTATAAAAGTAATTCTTCATAAGGTTAATTTTCAAAACAGTATAAAAATACAATTTTAATCAAGTATATACAGGATGTATCTAATCTTTGACAAGATATACTTCTGCCAATGGGTGAAAAAGATATACTTTGTGAGAGGATAATTCTATACATTTATAACGTTTGCGTAGTTTCTCGCCTTTTTGGAATACTCTACCGTTCTTTAAACAAAAAATAGTATTGTGTTCAATATCTTCTATATTAAGGACATTACTTTCTTTTTTATCATATAATTTCAGAACTCGAAAAAGTTGTAAGTCTGTACAAGAAGAGGCCGCGGGATTATTCATATAAGAAGAAACTGCTTGGATAATATCGGATGGGAAAATATTTAGTTTTAAAAAGGGCTGCATTAAATTTTTAAAGTTATTTTTCCATTCTATTCCATGGGGTTTAACAGTATTCTTATATTGTTGATACGTTTTTAAGTGTGCAAATTCGTGAATAGTAGTTATAAGAAATGAATAGGTATTTAAATCATGATTAACAGTGATTTGATGAGTATTACCTTTAAACGGAGCGGTATAATCGCCCAATTTACTACTTCTGCTACGCGTTACTTTGAAACGGCAACCCGTATCATTAATCCATTGTGAAATAATAGGTGCTGCTTCAATTGGTATATATTTACTTAATTGTTTACTAAAATCTGCCATTGGATACAAACTTATTATTTTCTATTGATATGTGGTGTTTTTTCAATTTTCAAAGATTAGAAGAATCAAGTATATTTGATTCGACAATACATTGTATAACCATTCGATGACACTATATGCTTACAAGATTATTAATCAAAAACTACGCACTTATTGATAATTCAGATATTCACTTTGATAGTGGATTGAATATGATAACTGGAGAAACTGGTGCTGGTAAATCTATCTTAATGGGTGCTTTGGGTCTTATTCTAGGAAATAGAGTAGAGGGAAAGCCTTTTTTTGATGAAAGTAAGAAGTGTATTATCGAAGGATATTTTGATATTTCTAGCTATGGTCTTCATTATTTTTTCACAGAACATGATTTAGATTATGATACAGCAACAATTATTCGTAGAGAGATTGCACTAGACGGAAAGTCACGGGCATTTGTAAATGATTCGCCAGTTACTTTATCTGTTTTAAAACAACTCGGAGAGCGATTGATAGATATTCATTCGCAACACGCGACATTACAAATCACTACAGAAGATTTTCAACTTTTTATCTTAGATAGTATTTCACATAATGAGTCGAACTTAACTTCTTTTCGTAAAGAATGGAAAGTGCTTAAAGAAGTCGATAAAAAATTACGGGATGTGAAAGAACAAATTGCAGTAGCTAATGCTGAGTTAGATTATAATCAATTTTTGTTTGATGAACTTGATAGGTTGAATGTTCAGATCGGAGAAGTAAAAGAATTGGAAGATGAACAACAACAATTGGAAAATGCAGAAGAGATCAAACGCTATCTCGTGACGTCTAGTCAATTATTATCTGTAGGAGATCCGAACGTTTTGACCCTACTTAAGGATAGTATACAGCAGGTTCAGTCCGCAGGTCGGTATTTAGTAGATGCAACATCTTTGGCAGATCGTCTACAAAGCGCTTACATTGAAATAAAAGATATATCGAATGAAATTGAAGGAGAGGAGAATAATGTCAATATTAATGAGTCTCGATTGATCGAGGTAAATACACGTTTAAGTGATATTTATAATTTATTTAAAAAGCATCGTGTAGAATCGGAAAATGAGTTGATATCTGTGAAAGATGGGCTAGAAAGAAAATTGGAGATGTCACTCAATCAGGATGCTCTTTTAAGCAAATTAGAAGCTAACCGGAGTCAGCAACTTCTTCTTGTTCAAGAAGCTTCTAATACGATTCATGCACTCCGCGCACAGGCTATTCCAAAAGTGCAGAAGTATGTTCAAAATGTTTTGTCATCTGTTGGGATGCCTAATGCTCAGCTGGATATTAAGTTAGAGAGACTAAGTGATGATAAAATAAATGCTAATGGCAGTGACTCCGTCTCATTTTTATTCTCTGCGAATAAAGGACAGCAACTCCAACCTATTCAGAAAGTTGCATCAGGTGGAGAGTTGTCGCGTGTTATGTTGGCTATTAAATCCTTAGTAGCTAAAAGTTCCTCTTTGCCCACTATAATTTTTGATGAAATCGATACGGGTATTTCTGGCGAGGTGGCGTTGAAAGTCGGGGAGGTTATGGAAGATCTGTCGCAAAATATGCAGGTAATAGCTATCTCACATTTGCCGCAAATAGCTTCGAAGGGAATAGCTCATTTCAAGGTTTATAAAGAAGATAAAGAAGATAGAACATACTCTAATATACAATTGCTGAATGCTGATCAACGTGTCAATGAAATTGCTCAGATGTTAAGTGGCGCAAATCCAGGGGATGCAGCTATTCAACACGCAAAAGAACTATTGGGGGGCAATAAATAAATAGTTTTTTATATCTATCAAAAAAGGTGAACTCTTATCTATAGTTCACCTTTTTTGGTAGATATAAATTAGTTGTTATTTTAAATCTAATTTATTTTTCATTTCTTTAGAAAGACCATTTTTATTTAATAGAATGGATATTGTTTTATATTTAACAAACTCCTTAGTTACATACATGTAGCCTTTATAGTCATTTGTACTTCCCCAAGAATTTTTAACAATATAATACTCCTTACCATTTTGGTCTTTTACTAAACCTACGATATGCATACCGTGGTCGTCTGTCGTAGAATAATCATCAAAAGCTAGTTGACGTAATTCTTCAGTAATGACTGCTTCTTTTTTTGGACCATTAAACAAATTAGCCTGTTCTTCTTTTGTCATTTGGTCAATTTCTTTTTCAGGAACAAAGGCAATACCATTTTTCCAGCTAAAGTATTTTTCTGAAACATCAGTTGCCCATGCTACAGTATAACCATTTTCTAATGCGTGATCAATAATGTTCGTTAAATCATTTAATTTAACATTATAGAAGCTTTCAAATGACCAGTTATCTGGAATTAATAATACGAATGATTTATAGTATGGATAGTCTTTAAATGAACTTATTCCTACATAATCATCCGGGTTAATACCAATAACTTCGTCTGCCCAAGTACGAGGAGTATATGTTTTTCCATTATATTGAAAAGTCTCAGGTACAGGACCTAAATATGCATCCATTACACCAGTGAAAGCTTTCTGCCAGTTAGGAGTAAGTTTTTTGTTCTTTACAATATTCTCGTTCATTCCTTGGAGGATAGATGACATTTCAGAGAAGTTGTTTCTTTTTTGTCCTTCGCGAAGTCCAGTGTAAGCTTCTTGAGGAACAGCACCAAACTTGCGGTATATGGTTAGAACGTCATGTAATTGACCTCCTTCGCCTTGAGCTTGATCCCCATGTAGCCTTACATAGTTTTTAGCTTTTTCTAAGTACGTATGATAAGCCGTGAAAATAGGGGATATCTCTACAGGTTTTTTTCCTTGGCGGATCATTTCTGATTCTAGAAAAGAATTTCCAGAATATGACCAACAAGTTCCCGATGAACCT
Source organism: uncultured Sphingobacterium sp. (assembly GCA_947630335.1). Taxonomy (GTDB): domain Bacteria; phylum Bacteroidota; class Bacteroidia; order Sphingobacteriales; family Sphingobacteriaceae; genus Sphingobacterium. Next base: position 4,244 of record CANRHE010000068.1, on the reverse strand, counting down.
TGGTCTTTAATAGGGGTATTACCTAAATTAATTAATTCTTTAAAAACAAATCCCTCTTTACTATTATCACTTACATTGTTGTTTAAAGCATTAATTAAATTGTCTTGAGCGAATGTTTGAGAACTAGCAGCAAAGAGAGCTGCGGCTAATAACAGAGATTTTCTCCAATTCATCATATGATTTTTATTTATGTCGACTAAGGTAATATTTTATTTATTTCTAAAGTAGTAAGTCATGTAAAAAATATATTGTATTTAGCTCTGACTTTGATGTAACGGTAATTCTATAAAAAATGTAGTACCAATAAATTGTTTTGTTTCAAAATAGATTCTTCCACCCATGTTGTCTATTGTTTGTTTTACAAATGCCAATCCTAAGCCAGTACCTGATGATTTGGTAGTGAAGTTTGGTTTAAAGATATTACCTCTAAGCTCGGTAGGTATACCATCTCCATTATCTTGGATCGAAATCTTAATCCAATTTTGTTCAATGCTATTTACATTTATTTTTATTATATGTTTTTTCTTACTAGAATTAGCTTCGATCGCATTCTTAATCAAGTTATTGAATACCCTTAATGTATGATCTCTATCAGCTAAAACAATAGAGGTTATTGTGCTTGTATTATTATAAAACTCTATTGAAGTGTCTTTACTATGTTTAAATACTTCTATAGATTGAAGTATCTCTTCTATGATATCTAGAGGTACCAAATTAGTATCTGGTAGCTTAGCAAATGCCGAAAATTCATTTGCAATATGTGCTAATGCATTTATTTGTTCAATAAAAGAATTAGTAACTTTTTCAAAACGTTCATTTAATTTAGGGTCATTTTCGCGAAATGAACGACTAAGCTGTTGTATTCCTAATTTCATGGGAGTGAGGGGATTCTTTATTTCGTGGGCTACTTGTTTAGCCATTTCTCGCCATGCACTCTCTCTTTCTGCATTTCTTAGTTTTCTTGCATTTTCCTCTAGTTTGATTAACATATAATTATAATCTTTGATGAGTAGGCCTATTTCATCATTTTTCTCCCAATAGAGTGGCTCGTTTAGCTTTTCATCTAAATTTGTTGATGTTAACTTTTTACGAATCAATTGAAGAGGTGCAGTTATTTTATTGGCTATATATATAGATAGAAAAGCAAAAACAATGATAATTATAGTATATATATTGAATATGGTATTGAGTAATATGTTCTGGCTTTCATCATCTATTTCTTTTGAATTATAGTATGGAATATTTAGGTAGGCAATGGTATTATAATTACTGTTTTTAATTACTGCATACACACTTTCATAAGAGAAGTTTAAAACTTTTTCAATTTTATGTGTTTCTATTTTTTTGAATATGTTTAAGTCAATTAATGCATTAGGATTAATATAGGTTGATAATAAATTATGTTCGTATATTTTAGGCTGAGTTGTATAGAATAACTTACCATTATTATCATATAAATTGAAATCTGTAACCGTGATGTTTGTTAAATTTTGCATGGTTTGTTTCAAGTATTCAATTTGATCATTGGAGTTATCAGTAAGTGTTTTTAACTCGAGTTTACTCGTGATTTCAGCGATATGTTTGAGTCGATTTTCTTCTCTAGTTTCCTTTGTCTGCACTCTAACACTGAAAAAGGTAATTAATCCAGATATTAAAATCACAATTACCACAGAAGATATTACCAGCGTTTGAATACGGGTACTGTATCTTATAGTGTTGAATAAATCTTTAATTTGGATATTGATGTTTTTAAACTTAAACTCTTTGCTATAATATTCAGTAGGTATATGCATAAATATCTTCATAGTAAAAGAAAGCATATATAATAACAAAAAGGTAGCTGAAGAAATTGCAAGAAACTGCCAATAGGGTTGTTCTTGTTTACTCACAACGATGCACTCTTGATGATTTGGTCTATATACCACATGATAGTAACCATCATTGCTAAAGTAATTAACGAATTCATTTGTCTCTTGCGGAAGGTCAATATCTTTTGAGGAATATATGTAGTTTCCTTTTTGAGAGGTTAATTTTCCATTTCTGTAGATGGCATAACTATTATTCTCTGTATTTTGAAAGTTTCCAGCTAATGAAGTCTGACCTGTCAACAAATTGAAAATCTCGTTTGAATTCTTATTGGTAAAGTCTAAAATAAGTGTGGCATTCTCATTGTTTTGTAAGGGTAATCTTAGAATACAGAAATATTCATATACACCTACACCAGTAACTTGAGATTTGTAAAATAGATTGGTTTGATCAACTTTAATCGATTCCCCTATTACTTTTTCTCTAAACTTATCTAATATTTGAAGATTATAGCCTCCTAAAGGAGTTTCGTCTCTAAAGTAAAAACCTTTGAAGTCGTATTGAGAAATATAACCTGTTAAATATTTTTTCTTTATGTAAGAAGTAATAATTTCTTCAGCCTCTTCACTCTTAGCTAGTTGTAGAATGTTTATTAACTGTTTATCATTAAATAACTTTTTTTCAAGTTCTTTAAATTTATTTATTGCTTGAATATCTTCTTCCGCTTGTATCTCTGATATGGTATGTCTCATCTGATTTTGTTGAGCATGTTTGTTTGCTTCAGAAAATTTGACGCTTGTAATCAGTGCTAATGTTATCAGTGTAATTATATGTATAGATTTATTTCTTTCTTGAAATAGGATCTTATCAAATGGTCGAATTATAATCAATAGGCCAATGAGAACAGATATAATACTGAAGCCATCTCGTATAGCATTGAATATAATAAACTGAATAAGTACAATTAATTGAACGTTTATTGTAGTTATGGCCTTTAACGAAAGTTGATCAACAAATTCAAGAATTAAATCGGTAATTATTATCAGAGAAATAATGCTCAAAGCATAGATCAATATATGAACAATGGAAAGATTGTGACTATATAAAAATTCGGCTAAGCTTTTTATGTAAGTTGATGAGTGTGTAATTAAAGTAGCTAATTGATTAAATATATAACTGTAGAAAAAATATAAGAAGCATATAATTAAATAATAAATAATAATAGATAAGGCTGGTGTTTTGAGGGAGCTTGGAATTATTATATGCTTTCTAATATTAATCACATACACTATTAAAGAAAAAATACTAGCTATATTTAATAAGTAGGCCCATATATTAGGTGAAAAGTAATTGTAAGAATATTCACTTGTTTGAAGTATATTAAAATTTCCATGAGAAGAAATCCATCCGGACTCTAAATCAAATATTCTAATAAGTAGCAGTATACTTCCAAGTATTATAATCGAAAGTATAGGTTTTCCTTTTTCAGCAAGGTCCTTGCAACTGCTGAAAACAACAATTAAAAAAAGAAATGTTGCTAATAGCCAGCATATAACTTGGAGGTGAATATATATATTGTCATATTTACCTGGCTTTAAAGTGACTGAGAATAATAAATTTTTAGAGATTGAATATATATTTCTAATATTATCAGTTTCGTTGAAATTGGCTAACTCTAAATTGTTCGCTTGTAAATAATTAAAGAATTTTTTTTTCTTATCGTCGTTATTAGATCTTAAAATATTTTGTTCAATAGGAATGAGTGTTAGCACATCTATTTCACTATCTATTTTTTTTTTATTTAGTACAAAGGAAAAACTTTCTGTTTGGATAAAACTTATCCCATCAGCCATAGTAATAGGAGATTCTGGGATATATAAATTTGTACTCCAGAATATAGGCTTATTATTTTTGTAAATGTATAAGAAAATATTATCATCTACGTATTTGTTTGCTATTTCCCGAAGCTGGATAGGGTAGCGTTCACTATTTTTGAATGTTTTAATTAAAATAGAATCTTTAAAGATATCTTCTACTAGTTTCTCTTTTTTATGAAGATTCTTATTAAGGTTATCTGTATCTAGATTGAGAACGTCATTGTCAGTAATAGAATTACGGATTGTTAATGCCGTTCCTATTAATAAGAACGTCAGTAGAAATAACAAGACGCGAAAATTGTTCTTCATTTTCTCTAGATCAGTAATTTAGTTTTGGTTCGAAGAAATCATGAACTCCGATTTTAGATATTCTTAAAATTACTGTATTATTTGCTATGAAACAAACTTGCTACAATAAAAGGCTCCAATCAATTGATTGGAGCCCTCTTATTTGAAATATTCTAAAATAATTTAGAATTATTTTCCTTCCATTTGCTCTTTTAATTGAGCTAAAACATCTAAGTCACCTAAAGTAGATTTCTCAACTGAATCTTTTACTTT
>CANRHE010000067.1 GCA_947630335.1 uncultured Sphingobacterium sp. | reverse complement strand
TACTCAATTAAAACCAATACAAATATACGAGCAGTAAACTAGAAAGGAATAGTACAATTCTTGATTTTTATAACCCAAAATTGGAGTACATTAATATTAGCATATCAAGAGTCAATCCGCCTACATTATGATATGCAACAAATTGTTATCTACACTCTACTATAAAAATCTAGGCGCTAAATTTTAGATAAAACCATTACCTTTGTTTACTTGTTATTATTGGACAAATAAACTGCATCAGTACATATTGATGCCATTAACATAACTATATGTCGAAAAGATTCAAATTAGAGGAAACTGCTCAAAAAGTTGAAACAGCTATTTTAGTTACTGTAATTACGCCAGGTGTTTCAGATCAAATGGCAAAAGATTACTTACAAGAACTTGAGTTTTTGGTTCAAACGGCTGGAGGAGTAGTTAAAAATATATTTACACAGAAATTAGCAAAACCAGAACATGCTACCTTTGTTGGAACAGGTAAGTTGGCTGATATAAAAGAATATGTAGAAGCGGAAGAAATCGACTTAGTTGTTTTTGATGATGAGCTTACTCCCTCTCAACTACGTAATATAGAGCGTGAACTTAATAAGAAAATATTAGACCGATCGAGTCTTATCTTAGATATTTTTGCGATGCATGCACAGACGGCACAGGCAAAAACACAGGTAGAACTTGCCCAATTACAATATCTACTACCACGATTAACACGTATGTGGACTCACTTGGAGCGTCAACGTGGTGGTATCGGTATGCGTGGCCCAGGTGAAACACAAATCGAAACAGATAGACGTATAATCTTAGATAAGATATCGCTGTTAAAAGAGAGGTTAAAAGTAATTGATAGACAAAATGCTACACAACGAAAAAATCGTGGAGAAATGATTAGGGTAGCATTAGTTGGATATACAAACGTAGGAAAATCAACGATTCTTAATATGATTTCTAAGTCGGATGTATTAATTGAGAATATGCTTTTTGCGACCTTAGACACGACTGTTCGTAAGGTTGTTATTGATAACCTTCCTTTTTTACTTTCTGATACAGTAGGGTTCATAAGGAAACTTCCTCACCATTTGGTAGAGTCTTTTAAATCTACGCTAGATGAAGTACGCGAGGCCGATGTATTAATTCATGTCGTCGATATCTCACATCCAAATTTTGAAGATCATATTGTTGCGGTAAACGAAACCCTGAAAGACATCAATGCTCTTGACAAGCCTACGATTACTGTATTCAACAAAATCGATGCGTATAGAGTGCCTATTGAAGTAGATGCTGAAGGAGAAGAAATACCAGTAACGTTAGAAGATTTTAGAAATTCATGGATGTCAAAACATGCAGATCCTGCTATTTTCTTATCAGCTACTGAGAAGACAAATATCGAAGAGTTCAAACAAAAGCTTTATGAAATTATTTCGGAATTACACAATGCGAGATACCCTTATAACAATTTGTTGTACTAAATAATGAATAAAAAAACATACTTTATTGACTGGGGGTCTGTCGACTATCAAGAAGCATGGGATAGGCAAGAGCAAATTTTCACGGAGATTGTTGGTATTAAGCAAGCTAACCGTACAAATAACACCTCGACCGCAACACCCAACTATCTCATTTTTACGGAACACCCTCATGTCTATACATTAGGCAAAAGTGGGCATCAAGAATATCTTCTATTAGATGAAGAGGGCTTGAAGGAAAAGGAAGCTAAGTTCTATAAAATAAATCGTGGTGGCGATATTACCTACCATGGTCCTGGACAAATAGTGGGTTATCCTATCTTAGATTTGGATAATTTTTTCACGGACATTCATCTTTACTTACGCACTCTAGAGGAAGCTATAATTTTGACATTGGCAGAGTATGGTATACAAGCTGGACGTTATGAAGGGTTTACTGGCGTCTGGTTAGATGCGGATAATGAGCGCGCAAGGAAAATATGCGCAATGGGTGTGAGAGCCTCTCGATGGGTAACTATGCATGGATTTGCGTTTAATGTCAATGCTGATTTGAATTACTTCGGTAATATTATTCCTTGTGGCATAGATGATAAAGATGTCACGTCTATGGAACGTGAACTCGGCCACAAACTGGATATAGATGAAGTAAAGGGAAAACTAAAAAATCATATCGCAACACTCTTTCAAATGGAGTTATAATTAAAAAGCCTTACGTGGATAACACGTAAGGCTTTTTAATTTGTATTGCTTGAGCGATTATTAATAACCGTAAATATCTAACAAAGCGGCATCCAACTTGGCACCACGCATATTAAAATCTACAATACGACCATCCGAATCTAAAAGTATAGCAAATGGAATTCCTAGTATATTGTAAGCTTTAGCAATCTCTCCCTCGAATCCGTTAGGATCATTTAATTGATCCCATGTCATATTCTCTTCTTTCATTGCTTTTCTCCAATGCGCATCTTTCTCATCAATAGAAATACTGATGATTTTAAATCCAGCATCTTTATACTTTTCATTTATTTTTACTAAATGAGGAATCTCTCCGCGACAAGGTCCACACCATGACGCCCAGAATTCTAGCATACAGTACCCATCTTTTGGTACTAATGAAGAGATCGCTACTTTATTACCCAATGTATCTACAAGCGTAAAGTCTTGGTATTTTGTAAACAAAGCAGTTTTTTTAGCAGGCTCCGATAATTCCATAAACTTTGTGTAGCGCTCAGTTCCGTCCCAGCCTTTTTTCACTATAGCTTGTAAATCATTAATCTCTTGCTCTGTCAGCTCGTTAAACATTCCTAAGAAGTTTATTTTTGCCATATCATACGCAACAATAGATTGAGGATTATTACGTATATAATCCATTTGTTTAGCTTTGATAGCTTTCTCTACAGGCATCAATGCTTTCATAATACGAATACCCTCTTCTGTATTATACACACCATCCATAGAAGGCATATGATACTTCTCGGAATACTCTTTATCCAGATTAGACGCTTGCTTTCTTAAATCTTTAATACTCTCTTTGAAAGCTGTTGACTCATCTTCAGTTTTGGATCCTTTGATTACTGCAGCTTGCTTATTAGGCTTATAGTAATACGTCGTCAAACTATCGATATTAGAATCAAAAGTAATTGGCGAATTTTCTAAATAGAAACTACTGGAAGTCCAGTACTTCTGCGATGATGATTCACCTTTAGGCGTACGATCAATCACCAATCTATAGTACATAGGTGACGGTACGGAACCTTTAAATTGAAATTTACCATTTTTAATCACGGTCGAATCCATTAGGACATCTTGGTCGTAATTATTTTTATAAAGATATACTTTATTGCCATTTGCTTTGCCACGAACAGTACCATCGATTGTATACTTCTCTTGAGCAAAACCAAAAGTACTAAGTAGCAAGAGTGCTCCCGTTATTATATTTTTCATATTCAATAATTTTGTTTTTAAGAAGATGCAAGCTAGGTTGCATCTTCCTTAATTTATTATATTAAAAGTTTTTTTGCATATCTGGATTAAACAGTAATACACGTGATGGTATCTCGAAAGTGTAGCTATATGTCGAAGGATCGATTGATACTAATTCTTTTCCATCAACTGTGTATCGTGTAGATATTTCACCCAAGCCATTGGCTGCCAAACGCTTCATATCTATCCAACGTGTAGAACCAAACGCTAACTCACATCTACGCTCGTCAAGAATCCACTTCAATACTTCTGCTTGGTCCGTAGATTCTAGAGGTTCATAAGCATAATCAGCAATACGTAACTGTCTAAAATCATTCAACATATTTAAAGCCTCTGCTACATTATTATTACGTGCTAAAATCTCCATCTTCGTAAGCAAAAATTCAGAAAAGCGAATACCATACATAAAATCTCCAAAATAATACACCGCCCCACCCTCTGAATAAGAAAAAAACATTGTTCTTAAGTCATCGGGATTATACAGGTCATACAAACTTTTAGAGTAGAAAAATAACCCCATCGTCATATCTGGATCAGTCGTAGATTGAACAAATAGGTACTCTGGATTATCCATCAAGTAGGGGTATTCGTAATAATTATAATCTAATATTTCATGTGGAGATCCTAATACAAGGTCAGCATATTTCATTGCCTGAGCATAATCACCCATATAAAGATATACTCGTGATAATATAGCCTGAGCAACCGTCTTGTTTACACGCAGTTTACTTTGTCTATTGGCCGTTAATAAATCCTCAGCCTTCTTCAAATCTGCTATAATCAGATCTAATGTCGCTTGTAATGTAGATCTTCCAGGCGTCTTGTTAGTAACATCTGTATAAGTAACGTATGGTATACCCGGTAATTCAGATGCTGTCGAAGGATTATACGCTTTAGTGAAAGCTGTAAGAACATTAAAATGTGCATAGGCCCTCTCTACTAAAGCCTCACCCAAGAGATGTTGCTTTTTGGCTTCTGAAGCATCAGTAACGGTAAGAATATTATTAATGATTATATTAGTATTGTAAATCTGACGATAAAAAGGCCCCCATATTGCCGATTCATCATTATTATTAATATCTATAATCTGTCTCCAAAAATAAGTATTAGTAAATGGCGAAACCACAGAGGTTGATAGATCGGCAAATACATCATCACTTGCATATACAAAAGGTATTGGGTATGAATTTGTATTTGTTTCCGAGTTCAAAATCTGATCAAATTCATTAAACTTCTTTGGGATAACGATCCCTTTTGGATCGACATCTAAATATTTATTACAGGATGTAAACAAAGCTACTGCTAATACTACTCCAATTATATTTTTAAGTTTCATAAAATTCTTTTAAAAGTTGGTATATAATGAAATACTATAAATTGCTGGTCTAGGTAATGACCTTAAACCTGTTGACGGATTGATTGCGTCTGGATCAATATTATTATCACTAAACGTATACTTCCAAGGATTCTGAACTTGTAAACGAACCATCGAATTTGAAAGGTTCAACTTTCTACTAAAATCCTCTTTTAATCTATAGGTCAACACCACATCTCGTAGACGTATAAAATCAGCATTTTTTACAAACTTATTAGCATAAGTATATCCAGTCTGTGCATAAGCATTAAATATCTCTGTACCATTTACACTCATAAAGCCCGGTATATCTGTTGTCGCTTCGTCACCTGGTTTTTTCCAATAATTCAACGCTTCCGCTTGGAACGCCCGTGTTGTCACGTTAGGGTTCGGCGCTTCTGTGCGCATAACATGGCCACCATAATACATAAATAAGAACGACAAGTCAAACTGTCCTAAGCTAAACTGATTATTCAATCCTAATACATATTTTGGAACAGTTGTACCCATATACTTCATATCGTCAATAGTAACCTCGGAGTTACCACCGCCACCTGAACTCACCAGACGTCTAATGCCTTTACTATCGTATATCTCGGGTTGACCTTTATCATTTAATCCAGCATAATCGTACGCATACAAAGCACCTATTGGCTTATCTGCTACATAAGTTACTTGCGATATTAAAGGTAATAATGCAGCGTTACCTGTCGGTTGTGCTGTCATAACGTCTTTAACTTTATTGAAATTAAAAGATCCAGTCAGTTGCGTTAACCATTTGAAAGACTCGTTTTGAGTATTAATAGAGTTCAACTGCATCTCAAAGCCATTGTTAACAATGCTTGCTGTATTTGCATTATAAGAGTTAAATCCAGAAGTAGGATCTGAGCTTAATAGACCAATAACGTCCGTAGAATTTTTACGATAATAGTCTAAGCTACCTGAGAAGCGGTAATTCCATAATGCAAAGTCTACACCGAGATTATATGTTGCGGTACGCTCCCAACGCATTGAGCTATTCTCTGGAGACATAACGTCATAGTATTGTTGAAATGGATAATAAAAGTAGTTGATCCCCGATCCTAGAATCAAGTATTTACCATTAGCTGATGTCGGTGTATTTCCATTAACACCATATGCTGTACGTAATTTCAATAGATTAACCCAATTCACATCCTTCATAAAATCTTCTTGATGTATACTCCAATTGGCACCTATAGAATAAAATGGTTTATAACGATATTTGGGATCAGTTCCAAAAAGATTTGATTGATCTGTACGCAAGCTTCCTGTTAAAGCATATTTATTCTTATATAAATACGTTCCATCGGCATAGAAGGAGACAAATCGTCTATCATCATATGCTTCATTAAAGTAAGAATCATAAACTAAAGTCGGCATAGATCCCGTAGGTAATGTAGCACTAAATGCAGGAGGTCTTTGTTGAGACAATACGAACCCAGTATAATCAATAGGTTGATATAACAAGGACTGTCCATCATAACCAAAAACAGTTGTCAAATAAGCACTATTCTCAATACGACGAATCTCAGAACCAATTACCCCAGCAATTTGATGATCACCCGATTCGCTGCGTTTATCAAAGTTAAACTGTCCACGAACAGTATAACTACTTAATTTATTATTATTTCGTGACAACCAATCTCCCTTAGGCATTTTTGAAAATACGGCTGTTCCAGTAATAGGATCTTTAGTCGCATAGTAATTCATAAAACGACGTACACTAAAGTAATCTTCTTGCTGTAACAAATTTGCCTGAATGTTCTCACTTTCGAAAGCACCGCCTAAATCAAAATTAATCCATGAATTAATCTTGGTATTCAAACGTGCTTGAAAACGAATGGAAGATGAATTTTCTTTAGTCGTAGCTCTAAGAACATCTGCATAAGGATAATACAGTTGATCATACAATCCATAAGACATATTCAAGTCATTATTACTACCAATAATACTGGTAAAACGCTGTCTATTCGGACCTAACAAAACAGGCAATGCATTTCCATTATCATCCACCAATCGTTCGTATGATTCAAAATCATTAACACCTACAGGATTATAAGGTGCATTCGCTTGTCCATTCCTGTAGATAGCTTTGAAATCTAAATCCATTAAGCGATTAATCTTATGCGTGCTAGCAAAATTCAGTAATACGCGTTTATTATTACTCCCTACATAATCACCACGTTCAGTTACGAAATTTGCTCCTAACAAATACGTATTTTTGTCAGAGCCGCCACTTAAATCAAAATCGATTTGATTCGTCAATGCTGGTCTATAAAACAATTTTTTATATTGATCCAAATTGTCAAAATCAGCAACAGCAGCTACTCTAGAATCCAACTGGTCACGTGTAATTTTACCTTCTTTAAAATCAAAAACAGCGTCTTGAACGGGCGTAGTAGCCTGTCTGGCACCTGTATATAAGCTTCTAATAAAATTATCATCGGCCAAATAATTATCCTTCTGAATGGATACTAAATCTGATGAATTAGCATAATTCATCGCATTAAAATTCGGGCGAGGCTGGATAGCCGAAGTAATACGAAGGTTAAACTTGGTACCGCCTAACTTACCACGTTTAGTTTCGATCACAATTACACCATTAGATGCGCGCGACCCATAGATAGATGCAGCAGCAGCATCTTTCAATACGTTTATCGAAACAATATCATTAGGGTTGATACTTTGAATATCAATCTCCGTAGGAAACCCATCTAAAACAATTAGAGGCTTGCGAACCGCATCAAATGTTGATACACCACGAATACTCAAATCACCCGATTGTGGATTGTATACCAAACCAGATAACTTTCCTTCAAGATTCTCCAAGAAATTACCAGACACAGCTACTCGTTGGTCATAATCTTTTTGATTCAATGTGGATACAGCTCCTGTTAATTGCGCATCAGTCAGAGCACGGTAACCCGTATTCACACTTACCACCGCCTCGTCTAAGTTATATTCTACAGGCTCTAATACGATGTGACTTAAATTACTATTTACATTCAACTCTTTTGTATGATAACCTATCAATGAAATTTCAATATACTTTTCACCAGGCAAGAGGCTTATTGAAAAACGCCCCTTAGCATCAGTAACTGAAGCACGAAATGTCCCGCGCACACGTACTGTAGCACTTTGCAAAGGAAACCCATTCTCATCAAAAACAAAACCAACATACTCTTTCATTTGTTGGTGATTATCCCCTCTTTTTAAGATGATAGTATTGTCAACGATTTCATAACGAATCGGTAAATCCCCTATAGAAGCATTAAGAACGTCTCTTACACTCTTCTTCTCAAAACTCACGTTTTGAGCTTTCAAGGTACGAATCAAATCATCTTCATAAACGAACCTATAATTAGATTGACTCTCAATCTAATGTATCAATTCTTTAAAGGATAAATCCTTCTCATTCAAATTGATTAACTGTCCGTAGACATCAGCCTTACTTTGGAGCATAGCTGCCCCCATTAAGGCATATACTAAGTGAACTTTCATTAGTATTCCTCTTTTGTAATTCATAAATTTGATAGGTGTTAGTTAATTTTTAATTACTCAATTAGTTATCAATTATTAGCGACCTAGAGGTCGGTGGTGTTGCAGCATCACTGACCTCATCTTTTCATGGTCTATTTTACTATGATTTTTCTTCCTTCTACTTCAAATTTCAGAGTTTCTGTTTTCTCCAATACCTCTATGACTTTATTAAAGCTAGAGTATCTTGATATTGTCCCCGAGAACGTTCGATTCTTGACCTCTTCATTATCAAACTCTACATCAACGTCATACCATCTAGATATATCTTTCATTATTTCCTTTACAGGTCTCTCCGTGAAGGAAAACTCACTATTCACCCAGTCCACTTGTTGCTTCGGACTGGAAGTAAGCAAGAGTTCATTCTTCTTATTGACAACTTGATCACCTGGGATCATCGTTAATTCCTTATTAGTAAGCACATCTTTTACCTTGACACTACCATGAACTAATTTTGTGGTAATTTCATCATCAAAAGGATAGGCTTTAATATTAAACTTAGTACCCAGAACTGTAACTTGTTGATTTTGGCTCATAACTATAAAAGGTTTTTTTGATTTCTCAACTTCAAAATAAGCCTCGCCTAAAAGCTTTACCTCACGTTTTAAATCATTATAATCGGAATAGAAGTGCAACTCTGAATTCGCATTTAGTTTGACTAGTGAATTATCTGGAAGAGCAATTTCAAATTCACCCCCCTTAGGTGTACGTATAATATTCTCTTCCCGAACTTCAGGATTAAAAGTTTGTAACTTACTTATCTGAATCCGTCCATCTGCTAACTTCATAATCGCAACTCCATGGCTAATAATCTCTTCACCAAGATGCATGCTCTTGAGGTCGATTTCTTCACCATTAGCGGTCTGTAAATGGGCTACCTCCCGACCTGGCACAATACTATCTAACAAAACTACCTCATCAGTGGTAGTATGCTGCGTATCATAGAAAACATAAATCCCCACGAGAATCAGAACAGCAGCCGCTACTTTTCCTAGTGTACGAAACGGGAATACATTGTTCTTGCTATATAACTGTTGTATATCTTGTTCTCCTGAAATAAAGACACTCTCAATCTCACTCTCATTAGGAGGTGTGCTATTTTGCCCCAATGACAGGTACCATGATTCAATGATAGCCTTCTCCTCGTCAGAGGCCGTACCATCATTATATTTTTTCAGAACATGTTGGAAATTACTTTTCATGCTTTCTGTCGTTTAGTAGTAAGACAGCTAGGATAGCATGAGGGTGTAGAAGAGTTTAACTTTTTTTTACAAAAAGAATAAACTAATAAGGATATGAAGTTTGGATTTGATAATTTTCAATGCATTTACAATTTGTCTTTTTACGGTTTTATCAGAGATATCCAGTCGTTCACCGATTTCTTTATGACTGAGGTGTTCATAACGACTCATCAAGAAGACTAACTTCATTTTTTCTGGCAAATGGTTTATTCCATTTTCAATTTGCTCTTTAAGTTCACGCTCAAAGATATAGTGCTCTACATCTCGACTATAATGTTCAACATCCAGTGTATCTAAGTAATTGGTACGGACAGATTTTTTGGCAATAAAATTGAGGATTCTATTTTTTAGGAGCACATATAAATACCCAGCAAAATTAGTGATTTCGCCTAATTCAGCTTTCTTATGGTATAAACTTGTAAAGGTATCTTGAACTAAATCCTTTGCTTCTTGGCTATCGCCAATTTTTTGTTTGGCATGCACATATAGAATCGGAAAAAAACGAACATATAGCTCATGAAAAGCCGCATCATCTCCATGCTGGGAGCTGGTGAACAAATATTCATCACTATAGTCGCTATATGGCTTCAAGTTCTTTTATTAAATTTAGTAAATATAATAAATACTACAGGAGATTAATCAACCTAATAGCAAGCAACTAGATAAAATAAAAAAGAACATGCGTATAGCTTTAGTTGTTGGAGTTATTGGAAACACCAAACTACCTAGGAGCAATTAACCAAATTCCATTTATCCAAAATATCGGAAAAGCTAAATAAAGGCGTTTCATTGTCACGGGAAGCTATAGACAACTCAAGCGTATCGCAATGCGGCATAAATGTCTTTTGTACTATATCCAATGTATTATTCTCGCCTGAAAGATGACCTAATATTAGGTGTTTCAAACGATCTGTTCTATTTTCTAAAAATAGGTGAAGCGCAGTGGTATTTGAAATATGTCCCCAACCACTACTAATCCGGTTTTTCAGAAAAAAAGAATATCGTCCCGTTTGCAGCATCTGTTCATCATAGTTGCTTTCTAATAATAAAACATCAGAATGTTGAATGACATGCTTGACATTATCACAGCCCCTCCCAATATCGGTCAGTATAGACACATTAACAGTACCATCAGTCACTACAAAACTGCATGGTTCTTTTGCATCGTGGTATTTAGGAATGCCGAGGACTTTTAATACGCCTATTTTAGTACGCTCATCGGCTTTAATAATACGTACTAAATCATCTGGAAGTCGTAGTTTCGTTCCGGCATATGTACCCTCTGTTAAATAAACAGGTATTCCATAACGTTTACAAAAAACAGATAATCCACGAACATGATCCGTATGCTCGTGCGTGATAAAAATAGCTTTTATAGTTGACGGATCTAACCCAACCTTAGCCATTCTTAACTCTATATGTTTGGTATTGAGTCCTAAATCAATCAAAACAGCATCTTGCCCTTTGGCTACATAATAACAGTTTCCGTTAGAGCCAGATGCTATTGCACAATACTTCATAAATTTATACTTTGTAGAGCTTTAACACTCTGGAAGACTTAGCGGAACTTTAGTCGCCAACCCTCCATCTGCAGTTTCTTTATACTTTACATTCATATCCTGGGCCGTCTCCCACATGGTGCTAACGACATCATCCAAACTAACAATTGCTTTGTCAGGATTAGACTGAAGGGCCAACTGCGCGGCCGTAATAGCTTTTATTGCCCCCATCGTATTTCTTTCAATACAAGGTATCTGCACGAGGCCACCAATAGGATCACAAGTAAGCCCTAGGTGGTGTTCCATAGCGATCTCAGCAGCCATCAAAACCTGACGTTGTGAGCCTCCCAAACACTCTGTCAAAGCCCCCGCAGCCATTGCTGATGATACGCCAATCTCCGCCTGACACCCCCCCATGGCAGCAGATATAGTGGCATTTTTTTTAAAAATAGAACCAATCTCTGAAGCTGTAGCAACAAACTGAATTATTTTCTCTGAGGATAGCGCATCATGAAAAACTATAAAGTACTGAAGTACGGCAGGTATTACACCCGATGCCCCATTAGTGGGTGCTGTAACAACACGGCCAAATGAAGCATTTTCTTCATTTACAGCTAGAGCAAAACAACTTACGCAATCCAATATATAACCAAAATCTTTGCCACCTAGACGTAATGCCTTAACCCAGCTATCGTAATCATGATACTCTCTACCTTTCAGTATTCGTTTATTCATCTTGGCCGCTCTTCGTTCTACATTAAGTCCACCTGGAAGAATACCTTCGGTATGACATCCTTTATATAGACACTCCTTCATGGTATCAAAAATCTTTAATACCCCTGCTTTAGTTTCATATTCTGGCCTCCATGAACATTCGTTTTCCATGACCAATTCTGATATTTTCAGTCCTGTACGCATACAAGCACTGATTAATTCACGAGCTGTATCAATAGGAAAAGGTAAATCAACTTCTGAAAGAACACTTTCAGTATCATTCTCCTGCACGACGAAACCTCCTCCTATAGAATAGTAAGTTTCACTAATTGCCGTTCCATCTTTCAAAAAAGCTTGAAAAGTAACCGCGTTGGAATGGAACGGTAAGCTCTGCTCAAATAAAAAATGTAATTGTTCGGCATAATTGAATTCTATTTCAGATATACCCCCTAAAATAAGTTTACCGAACTTCTTAATATCCTCTACTTTTGGCATCACTTGATCCACCTCAAAAGTAACGGGGTCATCTCCACTTAAACCCAATAAAATAGCAATATCTGTTCCGTGGCCGACACCAGTCTTAGCTAATGATCCATATAATAAAATGTTGATAGACTCTACATGAACAAAAACTCGTCTATCAATTAATAACTGCACGAATCTCTGTGCAGCACGCCAAGGTCCTAAAGTATGCGAACTTGAGGGGCCTATCCCAATCTTAAACATATCAAATATTGATATCTGTTCTGAAGCCATTTAGATCTATAAGTTAAATACGAAGCAAAGCTAAGTTATTCGATTTGAAAAAAAAAGCCAGCTGACAAGTCA
>CANRHE010000066.1 GCA_947630335.1 uncultured Sphingobacterium sp. | reverse complement strand
AGCGACTCCCTTTACTTTAATCACATACATAGTAAAAACAAAGTTAGAATTTTTTATGAATTGACCCCTGATATTAGGTTATTATTTGTCATCTACTGATTCTTATCCAAAAACTCTAATGTATTGATACCATCTGCATAATCACTCAAAGAAGGACATTGACTCTGTCCTAATGGGAAAGTCGGAATATCCAAAGCTAACGGTTTTGAAGATACAATACATTGAATTTGATCTTTGATCGTATTCATTTCGGATTCAACCTTACTAATATCATCGTATCGCTCATAAAATACGACTGCTAATGGCGAAGTGTTATTCTTATCTTCCTTTAATAACAAGAAGCCATTATCATAATGCTTGTCACCATTAATAAGGTAAATAGACTTATTGTAGTCGTAGTTATTATTATACTTATAATGATTCGCTACGTCCTTGAATTCCTCAACAGCTTCAAAGAACCTTGAAATTTCGAAATCTTGAGGTATGAATAATTTAGAAACAGATCGACATCCCATACCGAAATAATCAAAAATGTCACTTCCTAATTTTGTAAGCTCTTCTTTTGATTCATCGCCATGAAGAATAGCGATGGAGTTTCTATTTTTACGAATTACATTAGGTTTTTTTCCAAAATAGTATTCAAAATAGCGAGCGGTATTATTAGATCCCGTAGCGATAACAAGATCAAAGTTACTTAACGTTTCAACAATTTGTATTTTCTGATTAAAATCAGGCTCAATCTGAATTAAACGCGTTAATACAAAAGAAGTTAATCCTGCATCGTCCGAAGATACTTTTATTTGAGCATTGAAGCCCATAATAAGCGTTACTAGAATGTCATGAAAACCTACTAATGGTAGATTACCAGCCAATATAAGCCCTACAGTTTTAGAATTGTCAACAGCCTGATAAGGAGATACCCATTGTGTAAGATTT
Source organism: uncultured Sphingobacterium sp. (assembly GCA_947630335.1). GTDB lineage: Bacteria > Bacteroidota > Bacteroidia > Sphingobacteriales > Sphingobacteriaceae > Sphingobacterium. Next base: position 11,850 of record CANRHE010000066.1, on the reverse strand, counting down.
TCTATTGACAAGGATGATCCGATAACATGAAATTGTTTTATAACATTATCATACGTATACCAAGGATTCTTAAAGGATAAGCTTTCTAAGAAAGATTTACTTTCCGCATCCAAGTTTTGCATCCATTTTCCTAGTTTTTCTAGGGCTAATATTCTTATTTCTTTTGTCAAAATATATAATTTAGAATCGTTCTGATATTTTTTTAATTTATCTTTGTATTGTCATAATAGTAAAAGTTCTACCAAGTTTATAGATTATTTATATGGATACTTGGTTTTCATTTTTTACCTTTGATGAAACAAAATTAGTTTATTTATTATAATTGTAAAGTTATAAATGGCAATAAAAATTACAGACGAGTGTATTAATTGTGGAGCATGTGAACCAGAATGCCCTAATAATGCAATTTACGATGCTGGTGTTTCTTGGAAATTCTCTGATGGTACGTCTTTAGATGGCGTTATTGATTTTGGTGATGGCGTTACAATTGATGCTGCAGCGTCTCAAGATGCTATATCCGACGAGGTATATTATATTGTTTCTGATAAATGTACCGAGTGTGTTGGTTTTCATGAGGAGCCACAATGTGCTGCGGTATGCCCAGTAGACTGTTGTGTTGAGGATGAAGAAGTTGTTGAGTCTGAAGAAGAATTATTAGCAAAGAAAGCTTGGTTACACGCTGAATAAGCTTTTACTTTAATACAAAACAAAAAAGCATAACCATTTGGTTATGCTTTTTTTTATTTAAATAACCATAGTTTTATTTGGTATACCTGTTGATTTTTATATTTTTGTTTCTATCATTAATACTAAAACAAAACTAATGACAAAAAAGAATATTGGTTTACTAACGCTAGTTATACTGACCATTGCCATTATAATAACCTTTATCTACGAATTTAAGATCTTAGAAATATCTCCATCCGTAATGATGGTAGTGCGTTGGGTGAGCGCTGCAGTATTGACATTGAATGCTCTAGTTCGAAAGAATTTGACTACTTGGATTTTAACCTGTTTGATACTCGGTGTGTTTGTTGGATTAGATTTTCCGAATCTAGCGAAGTCTATGCAGCCTTTAAGTCAAGGATTCATTAAGCTTGTCAAAACTATCGTGGGGCCTATATTATTTGCTACCCTTGTATATGGTATTGCCGGACACTCTGACCTTAAGTCAGTAGGTCGTATGGCTTGGAAATCTATGCTATACTTTTTCTGTGCGACTACCTGTGCTATTTTTATCGGTTTGGCGGTGATCAATTTGACCAAGGCAGGGGTAGGGGTAGACGTCGCTAATATGCCTCATGAAGAGTTGCCTACCACATCCACTTATACCCCAAATGATGAAAAAGCATTATCCCATATTGACGAAAGCACACAATGGGTATACAAGTTTAATGTTTTTATTAGAGACACCTTCCCAGAGAATATAGTCAAGTCTGTGTATGAGAATAAGGTGTTACAAATTGTGATTTTTGGTGTAATATTCGGTATTGGTCTAGCGATGGTGGATGAGAAGAAGCGTAAGCCCCTCGTTGATTTTACGGAGTCCCTGTCCGAAGCCATGTTTAAGTTTACGAACATAGTGATGTATTTTGCTCCGATAGGAGTAGGTGCAGCTATGGCTTATACTGTGGGGCACTTGGGTACAGATATTCTGAAAAACTTATTTATGCTCCTAATGAGTTTATATTTAGCCCTGCTTTTCTTTTTATTATTAGTGTTGCTTCCTATCGCATTATATTTAAAAGTACCTATAAAGAAATTTGTTGAAGCCATCAAAGAACCAGTTTCTATTGCTTTTGCAACGACTAGTTCCGATGCAGCATTACCCAAAGCTATGGAGAATATGGAGCGTTTTGGTGTACCCCGTAAGATTGTATCTTTTGTGATTCCTACAGGCTATAGTTTTAATCTAGATGGAACATCCCTATACCTTTCCTTAGCCTCTATTTTCGTCGCTCAGGCAGCCGGTATCGATTTGTCAATTGGAGAACAGCTGTTAATTGCATTTACTCTGATGATTACTTCCAAGGGAGTGGCTGCAGTGCCACGTGCCTCATTAATTGTACTAATCGCTACTGCAGATCAGTTTGGCCTACCTACATTTGTAATTGCAGCAATATTAGGTATTGATGAATTAATGGATATGGCACGTACATCAGTCAATGTAATCGGTAATTGTTTAGCGACTGTAGTGGTAGCCAAATGGGAGGGAGAGTTTAATGAATCAGCCTCTCAGAGTCCTACCTTCTTAAATGATGTAGAGAATTAATCTGTTTAGCAGATTATGATAATATTTAACAATAAAAGGTCTCCATAATGATGGAGACCTTTTATTGTTAAATATCGGTCAGTTTGAATGTCTCTTTCAGACGTATTCCTTTTTCTGTTTGTTGTAGAGTACAGCATTCATGAACCGAATCATGCTCCAAAAACAGGATGTACTCTTTGTCCACTATCTCCTGCCAATACGACTGTCTTTCCTCCATCGTGAGCAATGGTCTAGTGTCATAACTCATTACATAGGGGATAGGGATGTGTCCTACAGAAGGTAACAAATCAGCCATATACAGAATAGTCCTATCCTTATATTGTATCTGAGGGAGCATCATAGACTCGGTATGTCCATGGACATAACGTAGGTCTATTTTGTCATTGTATTGATCTCCTTCTTTTATAAATCGCAGTTGTCCCGATTCCTGAATAGGTTGAATATTTTCTTTAAGGAAGGAAGCTTTTTCTCTAGGATTTGGATTTGTAGCCCAATTCCAATGATTTTCATTGCTCCAAAATTCCGCATTCTTAAATGCTGGAATTAACTTTTCACCTTCTCTTTTTATAGCCCCTCCACAGTGATCGAAGTGAAGATGCGTAAGGATAATATCCGTAATATCGTCCCGATGGAATCCATATTTGGCTAACGATTTGTCTAATGTATCACTACCCTGTATATGATAATGGCCAAAGAACTTAGCATCCTGTTTGTCCCCCAGAGCCGTATCTATTAACGTTAGACGACTGCCGTCTTCAATTAACAATAGGCGATTAGCCCAAGTACACAAGTTATTTTCGTCCGCTGGATTAGTACGTTGCCACAAAGATTTTGGGACTACGCCAAACATAGCACCTCCATCTAATTTAAAAAATCCTGTGTCAATAGTATATAGATTCATAAATTCTGTTTTTCTATTTATCAATATAAAGATTGCAATTTACTTCCACTTAAAACATATTTTAAACTATATTTTACAAACATTACTACTCTATATTTGATCAGTTAAGGTTGTGTAGTCGTACATTCAGATCTGAATAGTATGGTAGACGTCTTTCCATATATCATATTGTTAAATGATTGTCTTTCCGTTAATTTTAAATAATAATAGCGTATATTTAATGCAAACCTAAATAAATTTAAGATGATAACTAGTTTTAGAGCAGCAACTAATGAGGATATATTAAAATCCCTCCATCCAATTTTAAAGAAAGAATTAATATCGTTAAACAAGCTTGATCAGGCCATTAATGAAATTAAAAAATTAAGCGCTGATCCAAGTAAAATGAATTTGAATTTGTTTGTTATTATTGATGAGTTTAGCTTTCTATGGCCTACAATTGTTAGTTTTGGTAGTGAAGACTTAGGAATAAGTATAAATATATATTATAATTAAATATCACAATATTCTTTTATTATACGGCCTAAGGGCCTTCGCATCTCTGATATAGGCGTCTATGAGGTCGTACAGTATCTGTTTCTTGTTCTCCTCGAGTTATTCAAGTTTCTGGATACGCTCGAGAGTTCGTGTTTGTCGAAAGCGCTCTGCTTTGCCAGATGGCCCTGCATAAGTCCCAGAGTTGCTATCTTTGAGTAGAGATATTTATGTATTAGATTTAAATCACTAATTTTTAGTTTGACTGATGCTATGTATTCGACTTCGATCATCTGTCAAAAATACCAATAATAGAATGATTTTAAATAACCTGCTCCCTACTGGTGTGAAATATCGATATTACGAATACTGTTTTCAGACTATCGTCATGCCAATAGATTATCAAGAAAGGGAATTTTTTTAAGGTGCACAACGAATGTTACCATCACCCTGAGTCTGGTATAACTGGTTTTTTTTGGATATCAACCTAAAACGCGTATCTAGCTCTTTAAGAAAACGTTTGGCCAGTCCTTTTTTTTTGCTCCTCGTACCAATAGCAGGAATTTAACAGCTCATTTTCAGTGCTTTTTAGTAGCTTAAGAGTATACACTGCTAAGTTCTTTTTTTATGTTATCCCAAGTTTTGGCACTAGATTTTCCCTCTAAAAATTCTTCTTGAGTATTTTCAAAGTCAGCAATCTGAGCTTTCGAAAGCTTATAATTTTCAGAGGATTCATTGATGACATACGATATACCGAAGCGCTCTAAGATTTCTTTAAGAACTTGCACGTCTTTCTCATTCGATATTTTTGCAGTAATTGTAGTCATACTCTGTTGGTTTTAAGTAGTATAAGCAAATATACGGATTGTTTATTTAACTCTTCCTACACTTTGGTAGCGACCGCTACCTCTTCAGGATTCTTATTGGTCAGTGCTTGATGATTCAAAAGCTCCTTGATGTGGTCTAATACATTGGCCTTTGGACTCGCGTGTATTCCACTCGTCGTATTACTCCTTGGTTATTACGCCTTTGGTACAGAGCTAGGAGCAGCCGGTATCCCATCGCGTTACGGCTATCAAGGAGAATATGCAGAGAAAGATAGTGAACCTACCGTATGGCTCATAAGAGCAATAAGAAAATATAATAATCCCTTATAAACAGGTTGGAATAATTTCTATCCCCGTAATGGAGCCTGTCCTGAGCATGGTCGAAGGGGCTCTGCGATAGGACGTTGGCTGAGTGTGAATCCTTATGGACAATATTACTCACCCTATGTAGGTATGGGTAATGATCCTATCAATAGATTCGATCCAGATGGGGGATGAATTCTGTTGTTGCCAAAATCCAACAGGGTCTTTGGCCCACTTGTAATAAGAACTACTGCTAATCTTAAACAACATCGACATCTTCTCTACGGGGTAGATTGCTTTATGATCAGCTATAAATCTGTATATCCCCCGTCTCCCTTGGAATTATGAAATAATCATGAATACCATGGAAAAAGATACTAATGAATAAAAGATGCCTACTGCCTTTTTTAGGATATCACGCTCAAGCTCGGCATTTTTCAATGCCTTTTTCAGCCTCCTGATCTCCATCTGTTCTTCGCTAAGACCTGTAACATCCATCATGATCTTGCCTCCGTTGAAAGTTGGATTGTTTCGCCATTTACTCAGTCTAGATGCATCAATATCAAGTTCGGTGGCTGCCTCCTTAACAAATCCTTTCAACCTAGACAGCTCTACAGCCATCTTTCTGAATTCATCATCAAATACTCTGTGTCTCATTTTAATCAAATTTAAAATTACTCTTTTAAATCTGCTCTATAGAATGTCTCTACTCAAAGGTAGCAACTCCACCTACGAATTGGCCCATCATTCGGACGTACATTTTTATAGTACCAAACTGAGGTGCTAAGAAGATAATATAGTAAGTCGCAGTCGCCGACTTTAAGCTGATATTGTTAGCTGATATAATAAGTACTAAATTCCAGTAAAGTCATATTTACTGGAATTTTAGTTTTTCCGCTAAGTCATTAAAATATTGCTCACTCCAAATTACAAGTACCTCTTCATTTTTTATGAATGGTACAACGTCTTCTTTTACATTTTCAAAGGAAACCGTTTTAAATTTCTCACGAAGCATACCGAGTACGTCATCGGGGGTCATTTCCTTTTCGTTCCAGTCTCCGGTATCTTTTGCCCTAAGCATAAAATGGTGCATATCAAGAGGAATAGCTTTTTTGATATACCATTCTAGATCATACCAATCCCTTCCCTTCACTCTGTTCTTCCACTTACGGAATAGCAGTGCGTGCATTTTTCCGGCGAACAAACTTGGTCTGTCAAAGCATTTTACATAAAAGGAAAACGGTCGGGTCAGAAGTTTCATTTCTGTCGTAAATCCAAGGGGCGGCTGGCGGTCTACTTCAATCTTGATCTTTATCCCTCTATTGGTAGATTTAATGCCTGCCTGTTTTACAATATCTTCCAGCACCAGTTCCTTCCACTCTGTTTCGGATTTAAGAAAGGCTGAATCGATATTTGTTTTTTCTTTTTTCTCTTTCTCCCGGATGCTGACTTTCATTCCGATGGATTCAAACTCCGTCAAAATAGCTTCAAAATAAGGCTCAAGGGAAAAATCCGGATCTGCTTCCAGTAACGAAAAATCAAGATCCTCAGAGAACCTGTCTAATCCGTAAAATATCCGTAAGGCTGTCCCGCCATAAAACGCTGCCTTTTCAAAAAAGTTGGTTCGTGACAGACCTGCCAGGGTAACTTCCTGCATGATTTCCCTTAACGCTGAGAGTACATCCTCTGTATTTTTAGGGTTATATTCCGCAATCCATTCTTTGATCATAATTTATTAAGGGTTTTAATAAGCATTGATAAACTATCTTTTTTTGGTGCATCGGCAAGCCATGAACGCAATTCCTTAATATTAAATTTTCGCAGACCTTCCGGATCTATTCGCAAGTCTTCCATCAAAAAATCACGTGTTTGGGTGAAACTCCGCAAATTAAGCCCTGCCGTACTGATTATTTTATCAAATAATGCTTTTTCAGGTGTTGCTACAAGGGCAACCTGTCCCGATACCAGTTCCACACTTTTTATTCCAAAACTGTAATAAGGCAAAGGCATAAACCGATAAGTAAACCTGCCGGTAGGAGTTTTGATTTTTTTGGAAAGTTTCATGGTAACCGAACTTATCTCAAAGACCCGCTCAGGAATCAAACCCCAGTAGGAAAGAGCGGTTTCAAGTGATACATAACTCGGTCCCCATAAATAATTTGCTATTAAAAAGGGTTCAGGGGCTGTTAAATCTGTGTTTTCCCCGGGAATATAAAGCCCTCTTTTTAATAGGATCAGGTCACCGCTCTTTATAAGTTCACTAATTTTATCATTCGGTCTTTTATAATCTTTGAGCATGTCAAGCATGACCTGTCTGGTAAACGGAGCATTATTAAACTGTTTCGCTAAAGATCTAAAGTCCATGATTGTAAAATTATTTTACTAAAATCGGAATTTTTCCGATTTAAAACAAAAATAATAACATATTTTTTATGTTGCAAAATGTGTTATTAATCGGTTTATTTCCGATTAATACATGATTAAAACACATAATAAGCATTTGCTCACTTTATTACTTATACTCTTTAATTTGATTTCCATTTCCAGGGGAGTTCTATACCCTATACTGGAATGTATTCTTTTTGTATTATACCATTTTGTATACTTGCTAATAGAATGATATAATTGTTCTCATGCATTTGCACATCTTCTCAACAGTGTGAATATCCTTGTTCTTTAAGATAAACTTATATATTACCTGTCATTCTTGGAATTATGAAATAATCATGAATACCATAGAAGGAAGGTGCTAAAGAATAAAAGATGGCTACTGCCTTTTTTAATATATCTCGCTCTTCGGTTACATCCTTTAATTGCTTTCTTAAATCCTTTAACTCTTTATCCTCGATAGATAACTCCTTATTTTTGAAGAAACCACCACAATTGGAATCATACTCACGGCTCCATCGTCTTATAATACTGTCATGGATAGAGTAATCATTACTGATCTGCCATTATTCCAGATTTATATAGCTCAGCTATCATAACCTTGAATTCATTGTCATATTGTTTTGCCATTGTTCAAATATATTAATTTCGAACTCAAGTAATTCGTCTCAACAAAGGTAGACACTCCACCATGATGTGTTCTAATACATTGGCTTTTGGACTTAAGTGTATTCCAGCTACGACTTTGTCTAGCTTCTAAGGCAAATAACTTGTTTAATTTCGAAAAATCTAATCTGTTTATATTCGAAATGCAGATCTCATTAACTCTTGTTCAGCTCTTGGAATACCTATTTCTTTTGCAATATATTCCCATTCTTTTACAGCGGTCAATACATCTTCTATAATACTGTTCATTTGACCATCCTGCAATCTGAAATATTCACCTACACTTTTTGCTAGATCAAGATCCAATGCATTATTATGCATATCTATATTTAGTGCTAAACCATCTTTATCAATAGAGGGGTTGAGATCGTAAGCAGGTGACAACTTCCAACCCTCATCATTCAAAATAAATCCATGATTACGGAGATGGTCATCAGTATTCGAAACTGCAATATTGAACACGATTCTACGCCACAATTGCGCGAGGTTTTCATCGACTCGGTAGCCATTATCTTGTATAAACTCAACAATATCTAAGTAACTTGCTGGATTATCTTTGATTGTATTTTCGTTATTCCCTGTCATCGTCATCGCAGATGAAAAATGAATTCTATCTTTTCCAACCCTATCAAATCGTTTTGTGAAGAAAGTATGATATTGACCATTAACTTTTTCTAAGCGACATTCTGTCATTTCTATACCAGCATTTATAGCTAGCTTATAGATCAAAAACTCCCAAGCAGCTTTATCTATGGTATCGTTTTTTGAAGGGAATTTCGCTATCCATAATTCATTGTTTTCATCCAGAATATTGGCTTTTGGTCTAGCACCTCCCAGAGATGAGCCTGGAGCGATGAGCAATTTTAACCACTTATTAATGGCTTCATTGTCCCCATCATTTTCATAGTGAACGACGGCTTGCTGTAACTCACGAATAGTTGACCATGGTGGTGTTGATTTTTCCGTGTCATTGTCCAAAAAATCACCATCTAGATCAATTTTGAATCGAAAAGCTCCCATTCTTGTTTCATCATAGACACCTAATAGAAAGTCGATATCATATAATATTTTGGCTTTCGTCTCATTTATTTTAGCGAATTGAGCTTCTCTACGTTTCATCAATGTGCGTCCCCATGTATCAGGCATACTATCTAGAAAAATACCAAAATTCTCTTTTTTATTGGGGAATTGTTGTCCCGAGTAGAATTGTATATCAGGATCGATTAATCGTTGTGCGTTAGTTTTTAACCATAGTTTGTCATACTCAAAACTAAATGCTTTACGTCCTTTTGCTTGATGAGCTGACAAAATACCTATCAATTTAGGGTGCGATAAACCTATCCAATCTGCATAGACGTATATATCTGTTTTATTTACCGCCATATTACAACAAATCTAAATCTTGGAGTTTACGTCCAAAAATATCGTCTGCCGCTAATTTTAGGAAATCATCTTGCAGACCTAAGACGCGTAATACATTGAAATAAGCTCCCATAGCTACACTGGTATCTCCCTTCTCAACAAGGTATAAAGTAGAACGCGCAATGCCAGCCCGTTCTGCAACTTGTATAGCAGTCAACTTACGGCGTTTCCGTGCAAGTTTGATATTTTCGCCCATCTGTTCCATTACAACTTGAAATTTGGGTAATATAGATTGTTTTTTCATAAAACTTTCGTTATTTCAAACAAAAATAATCTTTTTGTTTGAAATAACGAACACATAAATGGTTTTACTTGATTAGGTTTCTCTATATATTACATTGATGAATATTCTTGAGCTTAATAATTTTAGTAAGTGTATCAATCTTATTGACTATTTCTTCCAATAGATCAACACGCCCTCTATAGATTTTTTGTGTAACAATTGTTTGGAGTTGTTACCTATAAGTGGAGACAGATTTGAATGACTACTTTTTAGTTTGACTGATACCATATGATGCTTTCGAATTCAAGGAACATCTATTTCGTCCAATATCTCAATATTTTATCGATTGATTTCTTGTGCAACAATTGTTCAACGAATAGACAAGAAATGGAGTTATACGAAATATGATGCCTTTGGACGAGTGACGGAGACAGGGATCTATACCAATAGTACTATTGGCAGTCGTCAGGTTGCTATCGACTCTTTAAATATTCATAAGCTTAATAACATCGAGTATCATTGGGAGGAGCGTTCAGGCGTTAATTATAGTAATCGTAGTTTTCCAACATCTTCAGGTAAGAAAGCCTATGTCATCAACTATTACGATGATTACACATTTAATGGAGCGACAACAGCTACTTTACAAGCTGTGGGTATCACCAAGTCAGAAAAGACAAAAACGTTGTTAACAGGTACAAGGGTCTCCAAATATGACGGTACCAGTCCATTACTAACGATTCATTACTACGACGATAGGGCAAGATTAATCCAATCAGCTAGTGAGAATCATCTTACCGGTACAGATTATGTAACCAATACATATAGTTTTGTTGGAGAACTGTTGACGAGTAAGCGCGAACACAAAGCAAGTGCTAATGGCACCGTGACAACGCTACTCACAAAAAACGAATACGATCATGTAGGGAGACTAGTCAATATCAAACATAAAGTCAATAATCAAGATACTGTGCTTTTGTCAAGGAACGAGTACAACGAGATTGGCCAGCTTAAGGGTAAGAAGCTTCATAGTGAGAATAAAGGTACTACCTTCATTCATACAACGTCATATAGCTATAATGAACGAGGTTGGACTACGCAAGCAACTTCACCAAATTTCAGTTATGAGCTGAAATACAATACAGGTACTATTCCACAGTACAATGGTAATATCTCGCAACAGCTCTGGGGACATGCTAGTACAACTCCAAATATCTTTAATTATAGTTATGATAAGTTGAATAGATTAGCCAAAGGTGTTAGTGGGACAGGTAGTATTATGTATGAGCGTATGGAATACGATGAACGTGGCAATATCAAGAAACTAGTTCGTAATGGGAATAGTTTATCGGATACGACAGCTACAAATTATGCTTATGAAAATAATAACTTAAGTAATCGTCTAACAAGTATCACTAAAGGATCGGTTACGAGTAATTACACTTACGATGTCAATGGTAATGCGACTAAGGATCGTACAGGAATGTCCTTTACGTACAATCATCTGAATCTACCGAAGACAGCGAATAAGACAGGTACATCGGTTAGTTACCTTTACGATGCTATGGGGTCTAAATTGCGTAAGACAGCAGTAGAAGGCTCGAATACGACAGTTCGAGATTATGTAGGCGGTATAGAATATGCAGGTGGTAATATTGAGATGATCCATACAGGCGAGGGTTATTTGCAACGTAATTCTAACAATACGTATACTTATCATTATAACCTGATCGATCACTTGGGTAATGTAAGAGCCACATTGCATCGAGCTACAGCAACAACGGGTACAGTTATCCAGAAACATGACTACTATCCATTTGGAAAATCTAAAGCACTTGCTGTTTCAGGAATAAACAAGTATCTTTATAATGGTAAAGAACCTGCATGGCAGCTCATGAGGACAATTATAAAAAATAGTTTCCCGAATAATTACAGTCGGAGTTAGGTGATCAATTAGATTACGGAGCGAGGTTTTATGATGCGGAGATCGGAAGGTGGAATGTAGTGGATCCACTTGCGGAGCAAGGAAGAAGATTGTCTCCATATAATTATGCTCTTAATAACCCTATCAGGTTTATTGATCCAGATGGTATGCTATCCCAATCATTTTTGGATGATCTATGGAATAAATCTTCAAATGGTACTAAGTGGACTAACCAAGGAGACGGAAGTTTTTCAGATGGTAATGGCAACTCGGTGATAGATCAAGATCCACCTCAAGACCCCCCTGTAAAAGGTTATTGGAATTCATTTAGAAAAGCAACTAATGACTATGCTCCGTTTGACCGAGCAGGAAAAACATGGAATTGCTACATTTGACCGGAGACTTTTTTAGAAGAAATATTTAGAAGTAAAAGAGTCAACAATTAAATTTAGA
>CANRHE010000065.1 GCA_947630335.1 uncultured Sphingobacterium sp. | reverse complement strand
TCTAGGGCTTGCCTTACCTGTGTTCTCATACCAGATAAAGAGGCTGGGGATATCCTTACCCCAATTTGCATACGATTAGTGAAAGCTGGCTTTTTAAACGATGCGTTAAATGCCTTAGCTAAACCTGCCTCATTAATCTTAAATCTTGATATTGGGACTACTAGAGTCTTTGATACCCTATTTATACCAGTCTGCAAGGATTGTAGCATTGCTGCCGTATCCACCCTAGACCCAATGCCACTAACACTCTGGTTGAGGTTTAGTGCTGCCCTGCTAAATGCACGAGTCATACCTGCTTGATTTACATTAAACCTTGTGATAGGTACTACAACGCTTCTAGCAGCTCTATTAGCACTAGTCTGTAAGTTTCTCTGTAGGGAGTTGGTATCCACCCTCACTCTTAGTGAAAGTGATTGGTTCCTCTGAATACGCCTTTGGAAGTTGGTAAAATACCTCTCGATATTTTTTAGATAGGCTTGTACGCTACGTAAGCTACCCCTATCTAACCCTACGCCAACCTCTGCGTAATATTGTGCAATGGAAGCCATGCTCCCTCCTTATTTATCCTGAGACCTAATCCTCTTTAATTCATGCTCTTCAATGGTAGCTTTCATGTCCAACATTTCCAGCATATCTAGGAAAGTGGATATAGAGTACTCATTATTCTTTAACTTGTGCAGAGTTTCTATTGGAGTGGCACTGGACATGGCAACCCTCATCACCCTGTAGTCTCCTGAGAACTCCTCATGAGCTTTCCTTAATTCCCTATCTTGCGATACCTGATTCTCGCTAGGCTTTAAATGCCTAACGTATCTCAGTTTTCCGAATCCTCGGTATCGCTTTGTTGGTTTGGGGAGGATTCTCCAAAGTTAAACTCACAAAACTGTTGGAATAGCTCGTACAGTTCATCATACTTTTTAGAAAAATGTACATCAAAGGATTTGTTGTCAAAGGCTTTTCCGCCTAGCTTTACATACTTTACAATTACATCTCGAATGTCTTTAGCTGGAGGTGTTCCTGTGCCACTAGCGTATAGCTTATTCATAAAATCTAAGCCGTCCATAGCGCCCATTGCTGTCATGACATAATAGTTATCACCAATTGTGGTTTCTTTATTCTCTAATACTTTCATCGTTATCCTACTTGTTATCTAAAAAGTCTTTCAAAGATACTTAGGTTATTCCTAACATCCCCTTTGTCAGACCATCTACTTGTTAAACATTCTATCGTCCAGACTCTCTCACTGATTGTGTTATCGTAAGTCCTATCAGCGTCATCTTGAACATAAGCCTCATTGCTGCTAAATACTTCTTGCCCACTACCATCTATTAAGCTTAAATTTAGACAAGCCCCTCCTGTTGATCTATCAATGGATACAATAGAAGATAGTATAGCATTTACCTCTGATGTCATATCACAACTAATTGTTATGTTGCTGTGAGAGTTTTTATTCCTAACCCTTGTGTTCTTGCCCCTAATACCCTGTATTGTAGAGAATGTGGGAACTTGCTTAGAAAGGGTGATACTATTCCACCCCTCTACTATATACCCCCCAAACGTGAGGTATACCTCATCTGGAGCATACGTGTGTACTTCATGAAACATAACCCCTCCTAAAACATTGTTCTCAAGCTTGGGGCTAGTCCAGCAATTGTGCTTATAGCATCTTGCATTAACCCACTCTCTTTCTCATTACCGCCCACTGTGAGGGAAGCATTAGCACACTTGATTGTCCAAATCCTACTATCTACAGAAATACTATAATCTGTTGAAGGGGAGGTCTCAATCCAAGAGGAGGTGCTAAACAATAGAGTACTACCTAACGTATCCTTAACAATGAATGGAAACTTAACAATGTGTGTATTGTTATCTATCACAGCAAGCTTAGTAAGAATCTGATTACTCTCACTAGTTCCCATCAAGGTAAGTTGCACGGTGTACAAATTGCTCCTATGAGCAACCCTACTGACTACACCATCAGAGGACTCTTTAGTGGTGAAATAGGGAGTGTCCTTAGAAATACTAACAAACGTACCTTCTGTATATCCCTCCACAGGAATCATTCCTGCTAGTGAGATAGTTACATCCTCTGGGCTGTATGTCGCTAAGATAGTTTTCCTACTCACTTAGTTCTCCTAATTTTAGTGAAAATAAAAGGGAGGTAGAAGATGGGAATACCTCTTGGTAATACCATTTCCAATCCTCCCCTACTTTATGTCTAACTAATTAGGCTGCCAACGCTGGTCTGGTGTGTAGCCTAAGTCCGTAGCAGACTCAAAAGCGTCTGGAGACATACGACCATTACCACCAGCATGGGTAGTTAAGTGAATAGCATGTAGTGTCCACACTCTATCAGTCACCTCAATACCAAAGGTGACGTCTGGGTTAGAGCCAATGAACACCTGTGGGCTTGACATAACAGTACGACCTGTGTTGTCTTTAATTGTGATGTTAAATGTATCACTACCGTCTCTACTACCCTCGTCTAGAACTAAGAGCTGTGATAAAATATCGTTACTCTCTCCAGATGACATGAGTGTTAGTGCAATATCACAGTTCTTAACTGCACGAACAACCCTTGCGTTAGAACCGTCTGCACCATTCTGCAGAGTAGCGTGCGGTACAGTACGTGTTACGGAGATAAACTCTCCCTCTGTATAGCCAGAAATAACATGTGAAAACTTATCATTAGATAAAACAATCACAACATCCTCTGGACTGTACGTGGCCAAGATTTCTTTTGTAGCCATTATCCTTTCCTTTTATATAATTATTACTTACCAATGCTTGTAGGAAGTCTTCAGAAGCTGTTTAAGAGCCTTTCTCCCCTTCCTAGTATGTTGGTATCAAATCCGTTTAAAGTGCTGCCTGAGCGCTTACTACGCAGTGACAGACCCACGCACAATTACGACACTTACGGCAGATGCTAACCTAGCCTCAAACGTGAAGGTTTCAGCAACTCGGTTGGCTCTAGTGTTATCTGGCATTGTTACTGGGTCTGGACTAGATACTGTGAATGGTACATCTTCTGAAATACCGCCATTCTGGACACCTTGTGCTAGTACTGAACGAATCTCGTTTTCAAAGATTGTCATTCCAGCTCTGGTTACATTTGTATTAAACTCAGTCGTTACTTGAGTCGAGTTGTTGGAGGTACTTATTCCTCCTTGTCCTAAAACTTTTAGCAAGTCTAGGAATATACTTTGCACAATATTCTTCAAACTCTTCTTCGCTCATCTCACCGAGCTTTTTGTTGAAAAGTTCTCCCCTCTTTTTGGCTACTTTTGCGTGAGTACCATTTTTAACTTTAGTTTCCTCAGCAAGCTCTGATACTATTTTAGCTGCGGTCTTGCCGTCCTTAACTATCCTTAGCCTACTCTCTCGTAGAAGCTGTTTGGTTCTCTCTTTTTCTTCCTCAGTGCGACGATTATGAGATTCTTTCCACTTCTCGATATTGGCCTCGATAACATCTGGGTCAGTATTTTCCCAGTAGTCTTTAACCCTTTCTGAGGTTCTTTTCCGAAACGCTTCACCCTCTGGGGTGTTGTAAACCCACTCCACATATTTTCGAGCTCCTTCTATATCACTACCACGCTCCCTAGAGGTCTGAGCAGCTTTGATTGCGCTCCTCTGGTTTCCAGTTAAGCCGTCTTCACCCACCTTGGACAGTGTGATACTAGCCTTGGCACGTGCTGCTTTGAAGTCTATCTTATCTCTTCGGATTTGTTGTATCCTTTCCTTATCTTCATCGGACATGTTGTCCCACATCCTCTTAGATCTTTCAGATAGCCCCTTTCTGTACTCCGCTCCCTCTTCTGTATTGTATATCCAATCTTTGAGGGTTTCAGCTCCAATTTCTATGGAGGTTCTACCGCAGGGTTTAACCTTGTTTTTTCCCTCTGATATAAGCCTACCAATATTAGGGTTTTCTCCATAATTCCTACCCCAACCTTGGTTTGCCCAACCATCTTTTCCACACACCCTTAAAACAACCCTACCCTCCCAGTCAAACGTATCCTCAACCGTATCAAAGGTGTAGCATACCCTAAAGTGGTAGTTATCTGGGTTGTCCCTAAAATCTTTCATAAGGCTTCCAGATGTAAAGTAGACCTTCCCAAAATCTTGGTTAGGTGTGAGATTTAACCCTACATTGGCATACCTTGCCCCTACATACTTAAGTCCATCAGACTTCCTTACTAAAAAATAAGTGTAGGGGAATACTTCATCAAACTTCTTGTGCATTTCTATAACATCTCCTATATATTTCTATATAGATTGGACTATATCTTCACCTCTTTGAGGTGTCCACCGTTTCCACACCACTTGGTGTGTACGAGCTTACGCTCTAGTCTCTGAACCTTGCCTTACGGCCTTGGCTGCTGATCTCCCAATCTACTTTGTTTTCAAACTTTCACGTTTACAACCTATATTATAACAGGTTGTTGCGTTGTAGTCAAGTAGCTCTAAGGGGTTCCCAGCAATTAGATGGATGATTACGGAATTGTTACCAGCAATTCCCAATAGTAGGTCGCCCTACTATGCCGCTAACTTTAACGGGATTTTCTTCTTATTTACGAAACGGAACAGGATTTGTTCTTGCATACGGGCATGTAGCCAATCTACAAAAATACATTAATATTCAAATAGTGTCGTTAGCACTATCTGGCTTTAGTGTTCTATAGTTATGTTCCACTAAAACTCCTACATATCTCTATGTAGATTAGACCATATCTTCAACCATTAGGTTGCTTCCTGTTTCGGAGTACTTACCCCTACGAGCATTGCTCTGGCCGTTGAACGTTCCCTTACGGGCTTCGCTGCTGATTACCTAATCCACTTTGTTTTTAAACTTTCACGCCTATACCTATTACTAGGATATTACGTTGTAGTCAAGTGGCTCTAAAGGTTTCCCAGCAATTAAGGAAGTTGCTTGCATTATTTTAGATCGAGCAAGGAATAACAGCTTACGCTGCTAAGAGACTATAATTGTTAATCTCATCGATCCACGAACCGTCTGTAGATACACCTCTTCGTGTAAAGGAAACACCTTTAGCTGAGATGTAATAGTTAGCGTCTTTGCTCTCTAGTACAGTAATGTTAGTATCAGATAGCTTACTAACTGGAACTCCTGCTAACTGTTTGTATTCCCAAGTGTTAGAACCCGGAATTTCAGGTAATTGGCTACCAACCCAAGCTGCCTCTGGGAAAGCTGTATCTGCATTCGCAGAATATAGTAAGGCGGTTCGGAAGTATCCCGATGCTTGTAATACACTAGCTACATCAGAGCTATCCTCTGAGGCTAAAATCTGAGGGTTTGAAGAAGATGTAAAATACATTCTACGTTGAGCTTGGATAATGGCTGCCAAGGAAAGGATATCCCCATCTTGGTGTGAATCTGCTAATAAAGCATACCAAGTGTCATCAGCTTCCATAGCTGCGTTTAACGCCTCTGCGTAGGTCTCTTGAATGTCATCTTCTTCTTCTTCTTCAACAGCTGGTGTGTAGCCAACATAGGCAATCTTCCAAGTACTTGGTCGAATATTACCAGATAGTAATTTCTGAGACATTGTATAGGCTACATGACCTACACCAAACACATCTGCCACACCTTTTAATGTGGTGAATGTCTGGACACGTTCAGTCATTGGTAAGTCTTGTAAGTTAACACCTACTAGTAAAAGAGGGATATCAAAAGCAGCGATGTCAATCTGCGTAGTCTCTCTCGTGATATTAATATCTACGATGCGATCAATTTGACTCATATCGTTAATTTCCTTATTGTTATTTTATTTACCCGTTATCTACCACGGGATCGAATCCGTATAAATCTTTAATCACTACCTCATCAATCCAATCAATCTCTTCATGGCTTTGAATAGCGTAGCTAAGTTCTAAATCAATGTTATACCTCTTAACCCACTCACTCTCCCTAAGTTCAGTTAAATCCCTCATAGAGCTTTGCCTGATAGGGCCTAGTAAGTTACGTTGTAGAGCATGAATACATTGCCTACTACTAAACACGCTATCCTCAAACTCCATAGCAACCTCTTCTGATTGATTGCCTACAAAGCTTACTTGGACGCACATAACGTAATAGTTGGTGTAAAAGTTTTCACTAACCCTATCTAGAGGGCTACCCACTGTTTCTTGTACCCTACCGCTCCTTTTTCTTTTATATATATGTAAGGCACAGTAAGTTTCCTTTGGTTCAGGAGCATTGGTGTATGCGTAAATTACTGGAACATGTTCATACCCTAAATGATCTAATACACCCCTAATCCCATCATAAAGGTAGTCTAAAATATTTTTGTTTACTTCATTAGTTGACATAGCCTCTCCTAACAACCTTAGATTCCACGTTGTTAAACAGTTTGCCAGTCAGTCCAATCAATGGGTCGTCAAACCCTTTCTTAGCGATTGTGGAAGGTCTGTTCATCGGATTATCCCAGTACAATATGCTTTCCTGTAAAGCCTCTACAAGGTCTTTAGATAGCTCTTTGTTTAACTGTCTCCAAGTCATCTTTCCACTAGCAATAAGGTTTACTTTTGGAATATGTTTTAACACCAACCCGTTCTCAACTTTCTTCATTAACCCCATTCTAATAAATGGTCTTGGGGGTATAGTTGAAGTACCCTCCTCTTGCCAAGCTGCAACCTGTGGTACGGTGGCATGTTCATAACTACCCTTAAAGAATCCTACTCTGTTAGTGTAGTTCCCCCCACCTCGTGTAAGGTTACGTTGAATCTTCTTCCAGCCGTTGGTGTTCATTGTTAAGCCAACCTTAATACGCAAGCTACACATAACCCCTCCTATAAGGCTGATTCAGGAATCCTAGCGCATAAGATATGGTTATGGTCTAGTGTACCCATCAGGTAACTCCTAGATCTCATGGCTCTATACCTGTGACCTTGCCATTCAACTAGGTCTGCTTCATGCTCTTCCTTTTCCTCAACTGTGTTTATAACGTCTGTGGTATATACCTTTATCCACTCCCTAGTCCTATCTGCCTCTTCCATCTTTAGGGTTTCTTCAAATCGTAATGGCTGTACGTTAGCTTGAATTGTTCTAGGAACTTCTTCACCTTCCACCCACCTACCTCTTTCAAAGTATCCCCCAGATACGGAGATTACAACAATTGGAACTCTTTTAGTTAATAGAAAGTGTGGTATCGAACCCCTTTTAGGTCTTTCCTCTAAAGCCATTAGCAACCACCTCCACAACCACTAACAATAAAGCTTTGGTCTCTTGAGTCAGAAACACAATCATATCTGTCCACCCTAGTCCACCAGTCACTACAAGGACTAATTTGAGCTAGTGGGTGACGCACTGTGGTGTTCTGAATATTGCAAATGTCTCTAGGATTAGCTCCTGCAACCCAAGGTCGTATATCATCAGGTAGTATGCCTTTATCGCTATCGATCAGGTCATTAAGAGCTTTACGGTATTCAATAGAAGCATTATTCCATACCTCAATATCCCCAGCCCTCTCTCGGTAGCTCACCTGTGTTAGGTAAAACAAAACACTGTATGCAGCCCGTCTTGAGGCTCTGTCAATATTGCCCTTATAATGGAACAGTATCTTTCTATATTCTTGGTCTGTTAGAACGGGGTAGAAGACGCTGATTGGAACATCTCCAACAAAGATACGCATAAGGTCAATCTTTTCCTCGATTTCTTCTTCTGTAATCTTATTACAAACCATCTTCTATCCTTTTAACAAAAGGCAAGCACTAATGGCTTGCCTACTAGCCTAGATTCACTAGGCACTTCTTAACTACCCTGTGTAAGAGTAATTACTTGGTCTGGACGCTTAAGTACGTTGATGAAGTTAGTCTCTGACATAATTTCAACAATGTCGTGCTTCTCATTCACATACTCAAAGTAGTAAGACTCTAACGCTCGCTTATTAACAGTGGTTAAACGGTTAGCTGGAGCAAAGTGTGTCTCAAAGTTTGATGTACCAGTTGGGAACATGTAAGCCTCACCAGCGTTCACATAAGGAACACCAGCAACACTACCACGAACCTCAATAAAGGTAACACCACCGTGTGAGAATGTGCGATAGCGTGCATCAAGAGGAGCATTGGCAGTTAAACGACCAATGGTAACACCATCTTGGTAACCACCTCGTGCAAAGTTTGCATAGTTCTCTTGTACAAAGATGTTGTTAATCAATGCAGAGAAAAACTCAGGAGAACAGATAGCTACGAAGCTGTCTACAATGTCGCCAGTCTGCAAGTTATCTTGCAAGTAAGCAATACCCTCTTCAATACCTACAGTAGGTCGTACAGTGGTTGATGCAAGGTCTAAGCCTACAGACTCACGAGTAATGCCCCACTCGGTGTAGTAGTTAATATCTACAGTCTTGTTGGGTGCGAATACAGTACCGTCTTTAAGTACTTGTAAACGAGACATCTCAAGCAATACGCTGTGAGCACGACGTAGACGCTCCATTTTCCCAGCACGAACAGTGGCAACAGTCTCTAGGTTCATACCACCAGAAGCTAAAAGGGCAGCCATGTCAACGTTACCATCAATATCTTGTGGAAGGATTGCATCGTCTACAGGGTAGTGTGGGATTGGGAAAGTGATCCAATCTTTATGACCACCAGTGATGCTTGGGTTGCGCTCGTCCCAGTTTCGATCCACCATTAAGTGCTCTGCTTCCTTACTGCGAGAAATCAATAGAGTCTTTTGTGTGCCATGATCATGTCGGAATAAACCAAGTGAGTTTACTAAACCCCATTTGTTAGGGATTAATTTAATATCACCAGAATAGTCAACAACTTTGCCAAACTGTGTTGGGTTGTTAGTAATAGCCATTTATATTATCTCCAAATATCTTTTTTAATTATTATTTTATTTATATTAAAGAGTGGTCTCAAGGATGATACCTTGGCTCTTCAACAACTCACGCAACACTTCAAATTCTGGTTCGTCAAGGCCAGCACCGAGTGCATACTCTTGGACTAAGCGCTCTTTTAAGATTAAAGCACCATTCTTACCTACGAATGCTACAGCGTTAAACTGGTTAGCAGCAATAGCTCGTGGGGTAAATGCATCCTTGCACGAGTACTCGTTACCAAATACAATTGCAAACTCGTTAGTGTCAACTAAGGCATCTGCTGCGGTAAGTAATGCGTATGGAGTGTCCTTAGTGTTAGCACTGTCTTTAGCTCGGAAAGCTACAGCACCCATAGTAACTTCACCAGCGGGGGTAACGTTAATATCTTGACGAGAATAGCCAACGGCTGGATCTAATTCATTTTGAACCAAGTCTGAAAGACGTGTACGGTTATAAGCTACGAAAGGCATATTATTTTCCTTTTAAATTATTGTTTTTATTATTGTTAAGCTTGCTGATGTTTGCTTTTTAAGATAGTGACATGCAAAGGCTCTTTATCAGCTTTCTCGATGTCCTCTAAGTCCGATACACGCTCGAACAGGTCACTCTTTTCGATTGTTTCAACTTTAGTCTGAACAGACTTTAGTACGGTTTGGAAAGCATCCTCTTCCAAAGCTCCAATTGCTTTGAATAACTCTTCCGCTTCCTGCTCGTCTTTTACTAACTCTGAAATGGATTGCTTACGTAAAAGCTCTACCTTCTTTTGAGCAGCCTTCTCTAACTCTTCAACACGCTGATTAGCTTTCTCTAGTTGCAAGACAAGCTCCGCTGTTTTAGACTCCACTGCTTTTTGGATCTCTAACTCCATAGTTTCCTCTTTTTGTTTATCTTCTTGTTCTACAGACTTTTCGATAACCTCTGGTTCTTTCTCCACCGATGTGGCTTCAAACTTTTCCCCAGTTACTTTCTCTAAAAGTTCTGCAATCTCTGGCGTAATATCTACATCAGATTTCATTAGCAAGGAGACGTTGCGTTTGTTTGCAGCACCACCTTGTAATTCTAGATGTGATAAAGCAATATGTGGTGTTTTGTTTTTATCCACTTCACTCATCTTTTGTTTCCTCTGGTGAAGAAATTACAATCTCCGTAATCTCACCTGTTTCTTGATTCACTCGTCCTAAGACTCCCCCAATAGACACTCCACCAATAACACCTGACTTCTTAAGCTCCCAAAGATCTTTATCTTTATACCTAAGCTTAGCAACCCATGTACCTGCTTTGATTGGTTGGTCTGTCCCCTCGACCACTACGTCGAGTTCCTTATTAATCCACATTTCCTCAATGGTGAAGGCATCAGTTTCTTTCATATGAAACATGTTAGAGATGTTATCCCCTCTTTCCATTAATTCTTTGTAGAGTGTGTATACTTGCTCAACTGTATCCTTGGACATCCAATGCCCATGACCATCTACAGTATCTGGCTCATACACAACTTCATAAGAAACCCTTTCCTCTTTAGGCTTTATTAAGCCGTAGGACTTTAAGAGTGATTTTAAATCACTAATAAAACTCATTAAGTTACTCCTTTAATTCTCTAGGTTTGCAATCGTGTTATCTCGACTTGCAAGTCCTTCTGATGTGCCGTTAAGACCAGAACTCTCTAGCCCTTCTCCTGACTTGGATGTAAAGTTTGTCATCTGTTCCCTAACCTCTTCAACTCCGATTGTGATATCATCGAAAGGTCTAGGCATTCCAGCCTGCTCCGCTACCCAGTTTGCTGTCTCTGCTGTGTTGGATAGCATACCTGCTGCTGCAACACGTTGGATATACTTACCTAGGTCATCTACTGTAACTTGGTCAGTACGGCTAAACTCAAAGTATGGTGTTACCCGTGTATCCCAACCATTAATCTCAAATAGCTGTGGAATTAGGTCATGGTTAAGCTGGTCTTGAATCTCAACCAACCTTGATTCAACGACTGTGGTTGTAATATTCTGAAGAACTTCAGCTAAAGCAAAACTACCACTACCATCTTGACCAATAGTGAGCATTGGGGCTAACAAGCCTACAACAATGTCTTTCTTTAGTCTCAGGATGATTTCATTGATGTCGTGGGTGTTATTACCCATAACGCTCTTTACTTCAAACTCGAAGAGCTTGTTTCCAGCCTCATCAAATGCTTGAGGTAACAATACACCAGATTGCTCCCCTCTATGGATTGAGGAAAGAGTACGTTTAAAGTATTCTGCTGTTTCTTTCTCTTCTGGGGAGGCTGACTCTGAAAGATAGTTAGGGGGTATATAAATAACTTTAAGTCCCCTTACCTCCGATCCTCGCTTTATTCAACAGGGGTCGTTAATCCCTGCCCGAAGGACACACTCCTGTGTGTCCCCCTGCTAACACTTTCATGTTAGGCTAGACTATATCTTACTCTTCGCATTGCACGTTAAGAGTCCTACCGTTTCGAGTCACTTGACCCTACTCCCTTGCGGGATAGCCGTTGAACATTCTTGTTTAGAATTTTTATTCTTTTTAAATGTGTTTGTACGTGTTTCTAAACAAGCTTTGCTGCTGATTGCCTACTGCACCCCAATAATTAAATTGGGGATTATACCACAAACTTTTCAAACTATCAAACATGCCCTCACGAGCTATTTTGTAGTGTTGTGGTCTTTAAGGTTTCCCAGCAATTAGATAGGTTTAACTAATACTATTTCTAGTATAGTGGGCTAATTTTAACCCCGATTCCCTCGGACTTTTCATACTCTGTCTTGTACCTCCAAGCAATGTAAACACTGTTCAGTGGAGATACACCAATTGGACTATCCTTAGAATGTCCAGATCGGAATAGCATGAACTTCCTGCGTGGGATAAACTTTGGATCTGTAATTGGACTAGAGTAGGTCATAGACTTAAAGTTAGAAGGCTTAATGCGATCCTGATACAACCCTTTAAGTTCTTTACCAGCACTCTCCCAAGTCCAACCCTCTACCGTGTCCTGAGCAATGAGTGGAAGCTCCTTTAGTCCATACAATCCATCATCGTACTTACTCCCATTCTCTCTTGTCCTCTTACGGTAAACTTTCTCTACAGGAGCAAATCCGTATTGGTTAAAGCTTGAAGCTTGCCTAATAAATTCAGTCCAGCTATGGGTCATATCTCCCATACAGCTTTCTACAAACTTAGCTTTTTCCTTAAGCTCTTTTTCGTAGCCTTCTGGAACTTTCACACTCCACTTAACCTTTGCAATATCCATTGCCATTAGGTTGACTGTAGAAGCAATGGTAGAGTCTTTCATCATTGCTTTGTATGTGTCAATACATTGTGGCCATCTAAGGTCATTGTTGCACTCTTCAACCACCTGCCCTGCTATTGTAGCCAAACCATTGTTTGACATTCTACCTAACGTCATTCTTAAGTTAGGTGCTGTTGAGGAGCTTGCTTCTTGGGAAAGCTCTTCAATGCCTAAAGCTTTAGTCTCTTCCAAAGCCTCCTCCTTGTGTTAAAATGTGTTAAACATGTTACCATCTACCAACCCTTTGCTCATTGTATTAAGTCCTCTACTAATTCCAGATAAGGAAGTAGTCTTACTAGCCAATACAGAAAAAGCATCAGATATAGCATCCACTACCATTTATGTTAAACATGAGTCGTTAGTTCATGCCCAATCGCAAGGATTGCTATATGTTTCCATATAGATCGGACTATATCATCAACCACCTATGTGATTGCTGGCCGCTTCGGATCACTTGACCCTACATAATAGTCTCTGAACCTTCCTTACAAAAGTAAGGCTTGGCTGCTGATTGCCCTCGTCTTTACGTTAGGGTATCCCAGCAATTCAACCAGTTTATTGACGACCTAGTGTACACTCATCGTCATGTCCATGAGCCCCCCTATTCCTAACACCTGTAAAGGTTTCTAGTTCTAAGTAGGCAAATGTATTATCGTTATATATTTCGTTATCCTCACATGTAGCACAATTACTAAGGAAATGTACTCCCTCATTCTGTGCCATGCTTGAGAATGGTCTAAACCTATCTAGCTTAGACCTGTTAGTGCGAAGCCTCTTAACAGACAACCCTGCCTCACTAAGCTCTCTAGCAAATAGCACAGAGGCTCTCTTAGCTGCTGGGTTGGGGTCTTCTGGGATATAATATGTTGTACCTCTTGGGTCTTTAGATGCACAATCCATAACCCAATCAAACCAATCTCCATGCCTGAT
>CANRHE010000064.1 GCA_947630335.1 uncultured Sphingobacterium sp. | reverse complement strand
TTTATTTCATAATAATCGATTGGCAGAGTACCATTCCCTTTTTGAATCTGTTGTAACTTGATAATATTATTACCACTACTTTTAGAAACTCCCGCATTTTTTGACACCAGCGATCGATAAGCGTGGATTAGATATTGTCCTTCATTATCAAAACTTTGTATTTCGAAATTAATATTTTGATCCTTTAGTCTAAAATGACCTGAATCATGAATATGTAGTACTTGCGGTTGAGGGATGAGTTGTTTCTGTGCATACGTAGTCGTCGGCAATAATAAATAGCTAGCAATAGAAAAAACTCCAAATAGAAATCTCATTCTCATAAAGGTTTATCACAAAAAAATAAATATAGATAATTCAATTAAAAAAGCCATACGTTCGTATGGCTTTTCTTAAGTCGTTACATCAATGTTATATAGCTCGAGTTTTATTTGCTAACCAAGTAGCTTCAGCTTCGGATAGCTTCGGAAGCAATTGATCAAATACCCACTGATTGTATGCATTTAACCAATCAATATGGCTTTGCTCTAACAATTCTTTATTCACCAAATCTGTAGCAATATAACAAATTGTCATCGTTTCAAAATGCATAAAATCACCAAATATAGAGCTATCATACTTTTTAGATAACACTAAATTTTCGATACGAATACCATGCTTACCTTCTCTATACAAACCAGGTTCAATAGAGGTAATCATTCCTTCTTCAATAGCCACGTCTACATTCGTAGGGTTGAATACTTGAGGACCTTCATGAACATTCAGAAAGAAACCAATACCGTGACCTGTACCGTGTCCATAATTACGCAATGTAGCCCAAATTGGTCGACGGGTGATGGCATCAATCTGATAACCTTTCGATCCTATAGGGAATATGGCTTGTGACCCTTCAATGGTACCTTTCAACACAATGGTATAATCATCCTTCTGCTCTTGCGTAATATTTCCCAAAGAAATTACGCGAGTAATATCTGTCGTACCTGTCATATACTGACCTCCAGAATCTACCAATAAGAGCCCCTCTTCTTTCAAGGTATAGTTGCTTCTGGGAGTAGCAGAATAATGAGGCAACGCACCATGATCTAAATACCCTGCTATAGTATTAAAACTTACATCAACAAAACCAGGTTGTTCAGCACGCAAACTAGCTAATTTCTCAGCAATGGATATTTCGGACAATTCTTCCTTGCCTAAACTTTCTTCCAACCACTTGAAAAATTTGGTCATCGCTACACCATCATTCACCATAGTCTCTCGAATATGACCAATCTCTGTTTCATTCTTGATCGCCTTCAATGTGGTGGATGGATTTATCTGTTCAATAATTGTATTTACAACGACAGGCATACTATCATAAATAGCAAAACAAGTACGTTTCGGATCTAGTAATATGGTAGTTGAATTAATATCTTTAATAAAATTATATACCTCGTTATAATCTTGAACCTCTACACCGAATCCATTCAATTTATCTATATCCTCCGCAGACAATTTGCCTGGAGCAATAAACAGAATAACTTCCTCTTGAGAAATGTATACAAAACTCAATACAACTGGATTGCATGGCACATCTTGACCTCTAATGTTTAACAACCATGCTACATCATCTAATGACGATATAAAATGACTTTCCGCCCTACTTTTTCTCAACGATTTGCGGACAGCTTCAATTTTTGAAGCGGTACTTTGCCCCGTTAATTCATCATCTAACAAATAAGCTTTCACCTCAGGCAATTCAGGTCTATCATTCCAAATAGAAGATAATAAATCCAAATGACCATTCACTTTGATACCTAATGGTTTCAACGTATTCTTTACAGACTGGGCTACTAATAAGGAAGCTAAGTTACCATCAAAGCCGACAACGTTACCTGGGTGCAATACCTCTCCCAGCCACGTCGCATATTCCGCCGCACCTTGAATTTTAAGCTTTACTAACTCAAAGCCTGTACCTTCTAATTGCTCTGCCGCTTGAACAAAATAACGTCCATCAGTCCATAGCCCCGCAAAATCCTGAGTGATGACCAAAGTACCTGCAGACCCTGTAAAACCAGAGACCCAAGCGATACATTTGTATCTTTCAGGTAGATATTCGCTAATATGAGGGTCTGATGAAGGAATAATATAAGCATCAATACCATTATCTTTCATCAAAGACCTAATCTTTGTCAATCTTTCTAAGTGTGCCATATCTTTTAATATGTAAATCAATAATGCAAGGTACAGAATTATTGCTTATGGTAAATAATGGTTTTATCAGTTTTCTTCATAAAGCTACAAATAGAGAAGTAATACTTATCCGTAATTCAACTCTATTACAAGAGCAATAGTAAGTCCCCTATTATGAACACAAAATGACTAAGATCTCACGTTTTTTTAATTTTTTTAATGTAGGTTTGTTTTGAAACCAAATAGAATAGAATGAAAAAAATTATTGTTTCATCCCTACTGATTGTAACGGCATTAACTACACATGCACAGACTATAAAATCTAAATTAGAGCAGAGTTTTCACACCTTTATGTCGAGCCCTTCCTTACAGAATGGGATAGCTACCTTGGTAGTAACCAATACTGACAATGGTCAAGTGATTTTCGAAAAAAACAGCCTTACTGGTTTACCTACAGCATCTACACTAAAAGTTATAACAGCCATTACTGCATTGGATTTATTAGGTCCTGATTATACTTTCAAAACGAATCTATACTACACCGGTGACATTGACAGTCTTGGTGTTTTACATGGCGACATCGTAATCAAAGGCTCAGGCGATCCTACTTTAGGTAGCGATCGTTTTGATAACACAAAAGAACACATTCTTCTATCTAAATGGACCGGAGCTATTAAGGGGGCAGGAATTGACAGTATTGCTGGAAGAATAATCGGTGACGATCGCTTTTTTCATGGCAATGATGTACCTGGTGGCTGGATATGGACAGATATGGGCAATTATTATGGCGCAGGTATATCTGGCCTCAATTGGCGAGAGAATAAAACAGGTATAAACTATCAAGTCGGAACCATTAACAAACCGGCCAATATTAGTAATACCACATCAGATATATCTTATCTTCAACTTATCAACACAGTTACTACGGGCGGTAAAGGGTCTGGAGACAATGTATATGCTTATTCGGCACCTTATTCCGATAAAATAATTCTTAAAGGTACTTACGGTATAGATTTAAAAAAGACGATTGAGATTTCTATCCCCGACCCAGCATTCGATTTGGCCTTCCAACTAAAAAACTATTTAGCAAAAGATTCTATCTTCATAGAAAATGGAATTACTACAGGACAAATATTAACCGAATCAGGCGAACGCATTGCCGCTAAAACTAAGGATCTTGCCACGCATGTTTCACCTAAAATGAGTGAAATTATTTATTGGTTTAACCAAAAAAGTATCAATCTATACGGCGAATCTTTATTAAAAATGATTGGCTTCATAAGCGGATCAAAAGTATCAACAGCAGAAGGTGCAGATTACATGAAGAAATACTGGCAGCAAAAACTTAAAATTCCCTTGAGCGAGTTAGATATTATCGATGGCTCTGGCCTATCGCCACAGAATAATGTCACCTCAGCAGCGATGAACAGTATTATGCAGTATGCGGTATCAAGACCATGGTTTCCATCTTTCCAAAAAAGCTTACCGATATATAACCAGATGACGATGAAAAGTGGAACTATTGGAGGAACATTAGGCTACACTGGATATCATCAAGCACAAGATGGCAAACGTTATACCTATACATTATTAGTTTACAACTACAAAGGTAGCGCTTCTAGTATGAGACAGAGTATGTTCCAACTTCTAGATAACCTTAAATAATGAAACAAACATTCTTCAAAATAACAGGAGAATAGTAGTTTTGTAACATAATTTTTTTGACTTTTTAAAACAAATATGAGTAATCTTAACAGAAAAAAAGAGGCCTTGAATTATCACTCCATGGGTCGTCCAGGCAAAATAGCGGTTGTACCGACAAAACCATATAATTCACAAAGAGATTTAACTTTAGCCTATTCGCCAGGGGTAGCAGAGCCTTGTTTGGCTATTGCCGAAAACCCTGAAGATGCTTATAAATATACTACCAAAGGAAATTTAGTAGCTGTTATTAGTAACGGTACTGCTGTGCTTGGCTTAGGGGACATTGGTGCTCAAGCAGGCAAACCCGTAATGGAAGGTAAAGGACTTTTGTTTAAGATATTCGCAGATATTGATGTATTTGACCTGGAATTAGACACTAAAAATGTGGACGAGTTCGTTAATATCGTTAAAGCGTTAGAACCAACGTTTGGAGGAATTAATTTAGAAGATATCAAAGCGCCAGAGTGCTTTGAGATTGAGCGTCGTCTAAAAGCGGAAATGAAAATTCCCGTAATGCATGATGACCAACATGGTACGGCTATTATCTCTGGAGCAGCTCTGATCAACGCATGTGAGCTTCAAGGGAAAGATATCGCTAACGTAAAAATAATTGTCAACGGCGCAGGTGCTGCCGCAATATCGTGTACTGCTATGTATGTAGCTGTCGGTGCCAAAAAGGAGAACATCGTCATGCTCGATAGTAAAGGTGTAATTCGTAAGGATCGTGAGAACTTGGATAGCACCAAAGCAGAATGGGCTACTGAACGTGATATTTATACGCTAGCGGATGCAGTTAAAGATGCGGATGTTTTCATTGGTCTTTCGGCAGCAGACGTATTGACAGCTGAGGTATTAAAAACGATGGCACCAAAACCTATCGTATTAGCTATGGCCAATCCTAATCCAGAGATTGCCTATGAATTGGCAATGGAAACTCGTGACGATATCATTATGGGTACTGGACGCTCGGACTACCCTAATCAGGTAAACAATGTGTTGGGATTCCCTTATATTTTCAGAGGAGCATTAGACGTTAGAGCGACAGCCATTAACGAAGAAATGAAAATCGCTGCTGTAAAAGCAATTGCTGAATTAGCGAAAGAATCCGTTCCTGAAGAAGTGAACCAAGCTTACAACACGAACAATCTAAAATTCGGAACGGACTACGTAATACCTAAGCCTACTGACCCTCGTTTAATCACAGAGGTATCTATTGCAGTTGCTAAAGCGGCTATTGCATCTGGAGTAGCTCGCAAGACCATTGACAATTGGGATGCCTACAAAGAGGAGTTACGTAAACGACTAGGTAAAGATGACGGCATTATGCGTCAGATGTCTGCCAGAGCAAAAAACAACCCTAAACGTGTAGTATTTGCAGAAGCTGATAATTACAAAACATTACGCGCGGCACAGATTGTAAAAGAAGATGGTATTGCACATCCAATTTTATTAGGTAATAGTGATAAGATCAAAAGCTTAATTGAAGAATATGCATTTGATTTAGATAATGTGACTATTATTGATCCTCGCACGCAAACAAATTCTCCGCAGTTTGAAAAATATGTTGATCATTTGTACACCAAAAGACAGCGTAGAGGATTATCAAAGCTACAAGCTAAAAAATTAATGCAAAACCGCAACTATTATGCGGCTAGTATGGTAGAATTTGGCGAAGCAGACACTTTAATATCAGGCTTGACTAGCAACTATGCTTCTACAATCCGACCAGCATTGCAAGTGATCGGCGTCAAAGAAGGTAGCCGCATAGCGGGTATGTACATGATGTTAACGGAGAAAGGGCCTTTATTCTTCGGTGACACTACTGTAAACGAAAACCCTTCATCAGAAGAGCTGGCGGATATCACCGTTTTAATCGAAAAAGCAGTACGTCGTTTCAACATCAAACCAAGAATTGCATTGTTGTCGTATTCTAATTTCGGCTCGAATGATGGACCTGTTTCGGTAAAAGTAAGAGATGCTGTACGCTTAGTGCATCAGAATAACCCAGAAATTATAGTAGACGGCGAATTACAAGCTAACTTTGCTCTAAATAAAGAATTATTAGAATCTAACTTCCCTTTTAGCACACTAAATGGCGAAGCAGCAAATACATTAATATTCCCTAACTTAGAGTCAGGAAATATTGCTTACAAATTACTTCAAGAAGTAGGAAATGCAGAAGCAGTAGGTCCGATTTTATTAGGAATGAACAAACCGGTTCACGTCTTACAACTCGACAGCTCGGTAAGAGAAATTGTTAATATGGTAACAATTGCTGTAGTAGATGCTCAAGACCGTGAATCTTCAAAGTAATTTTAATGTACGATTATTTCAATGGTAAACTAGTATTCAAAGCCCCCACCCATGTTATTCTTGAGGTAGGGGGTATTGGATACCATATTCATATTTCGCTCACGACATTTGCGCTGATTAAGGAACAAGAAAACTGTAAACTTTTTGTTTCCTTTCAAGTACGCGAAGACTCGCAAACACTCTATGGATTTGCGACGGAAGGCGAACGACATTTATTTAACCATCTCATCTCTGTATCAGGAATAGGTCCGAATACAGGAAGAATGATGTTATCCTCTTCGACTCCTGAAGAGCTGCAATCGGCTATTGTCAATGGACAAGTGGCATTGATACAAAAGATTAAAGGCATAGGTCCTAAGACGGCACAACGTCTGATATTGGAGCTACAAGACAAATTAAAGAAGCAAGGCGATCATGCACTATTACCACTACCTATTGCTAAGCAATCTGTACCAGATGAAGCCTTATCAGCATTAGTGATGCTAGGTTTTTCAAAAAATCAAGTTGAAAAAGTACTTACTTCTTTAGTGCAGACTACAGACAACCTATCGGTAGAAGATTTAATAAAACAAGCCTTAAAAAAGCTGTAATTATCATTAGATCAATCAATACATTTATTTTAAAAACACCTGAAATAGAAAATGGCAGAGGATTTAATCATAAATAAAGGCTCCAAAGAAGAGCAATACAAAAGTTTATTACCGCAGATACAGGGATTATTAACTGGAGAGACTGACTTCATTGCCAACCTAGCAAATATAGCAGCAGCCCTAAAAGAGCAATTCAACTTCTTTTGGGTTGGGTTTTATTTGGTGAAGGATAATCAATTGGTTTTGGGTCCTTTTCAAGGTCCTGTTGCGTGTACGCGTATCACCTACAATCGTGGCGTTTGTGGGACATCATGGGCGCAGAAAGAAACATTAATCGTTCCGAATGTAGAGGAATTCCCTGGACATATAGCATGTAGTTCGCTGTCCAAATCTGAAATAGTATTACCATTATTCAAAAATGGAGAGGTAATAGGAGTATTAGATGTCGATAGTAGTGAGCTTAATACATTCGATGAAATAGACGAAAAATACTTAAAAGAAATAATAGAGCAATTATCCTAGATTACTAGGATAATTGCCATATTTTAATAGTCTTGTCATCACCAGCCGTAGCAATTACTGCTTGATTAGTATGAAATGCCTGTGTATTAATCGACAGAAAATGAGATTCAATCCCCTTATCTCTTGAAATATTTTTCTGCAACTTCAAATCCAAATTCCAAATCTTTATCGTCTTATCACGACTCACGGTCGAAAACATGCCGTTCCCCAAAGCTTGAATACCATACACAGTAAACATATGCGGAACAACAGTAGACAGAATCTCTAAGGTTGGTATACTCAACTTGTATAAGTTCGCATCACGTCCACCAGACAACAACACGCCGTCAACAAATTCTAAACTTGATACCCCTCCTTGATGAACG
Source organism: uncultured Sphingobacterium sp. (assembly GCA_947630335.1). GTDB lineage: Bacteria > Bacteroidota > Bacteroidia > Sphingobacteriales > Sphingobacteriaceae > Sphingobacterium. The sequence goes on along the minus strand of CANRHE010000064.1, from coordinate 5,530 downwards.
CTGGCCTGATGAATCTTCCTATAGTCATAAGCATCATACAAATAAACAACGCCATTTTTATCACCGAAAGCAATCGTATTGCTAACGGAATCCCAGGCAATCGAACGAACGGTAGTGTTGGAGACTTGAAACTGATACAACAGATCAAATGTATCTAGACTCCACACAAATACTCTTCCATCCTCACCGATAGCCAATAATTCATTTTTAAGAGGCAAATACTGAATAGCAAATACAGCACCTCTTCCTACGGATAACTGAGCCTTTAATACCACTTCTGATCCTCGGTCAATAACCAGTACATCTCCATTACGTAAACCCGCAACAAGATAATTGCTCTGAGGTATTATACATAGACAGTACACCGAAGAGGATACATTGCATAGTACTCGCGAAAATGTATCACTAGTCAAATCCCATTCTACAATTCCCTTATCATTGCCCGCAGAATACAATTTATGCTGAACAGGATCTATCGCTACCGTATAAATAGGATTTTGATGCCCTGCCAACGTATTTCGTAAATTAACTTCCATATCTAAATCATAAAAAAAGTGCTGTACAAAGATACAGCACTTTCTTATGTTCTCTAATAATTACCAATCTTATTGATGTCTACCTTCTAAGTTTTTAGCAATTTTCTCCAAAGACAATCCTTTTTCCTTGATCAGAACAATCAGGTGAAACAACAAATCTGAAGTTTCGTTAATAAAATCATTTTCAGTCTCCGCAAGTGCAGCAATGACTGTTTCTACAGCCTCTTCACCTACCTTTTGAGCAATTTTATTAATACCTCTGCCGCGTAATCTATTCACGTAGGACTCTTCGGAAGGGAAATCATATCTATAATTCACGATACGCTCTAGCTCCAATATAAAATTGGCACCAAATTCTGTTTCAAAGCAACTTCTCGACCCCGTATGACACGTTGGACCTAGCGGTCTCGCTTTAATCAGAATTGTATCATGATCACAATCGATATAATAGCTTTTTACCTCCAGAAAATGACCACTTTCTTCCCCTTTTGTCCACAGTCTATTCTTGCTTCTTGAATAAAAAGTTACTTTTTTTTCTTGTTGTGTTTTATGCCAAGCTTCTTCATTCATATAGCCCAACATTAACACTTCTAGTGTTTGAAAATCTTGAATAATAACTGGTACCAGTCCATTTCCTTTTTCAAAATCTACCATATCTATTATTTATTAAATCACTCTTATCTTACCACGATACCATTACTTCGTAAGGTATCTTTCAATTCTGGGATCAATATTTCACCATAATGAAATACCGATGCTGCCAGTGCTGCATCTACATTTGCGTCCTTAAACGTATCTACAAAATGTTGTTGATTACCTGCACCTCCAGAGGCAATCAACGGAATATGAAGTGTTTCATTTATCTTCTTTAACAGACTATTGTCGAAACCATTCTTTGTTCCGTCATGATCCATAGATGTTAATAAAATCTCACCCGCTCCACGACTCTCTGCTTCTTTGATCCAATCCTCAGTCTGAATAGCCGTTCTATCACGACCTCCGCGCAGATGAACATAGTTGTGCCCCTCTACTGATCGAGTATCTACCGCTATAACCACGAATTGGCTACCAAAGCTCTTAGCCAAATCGTCTATCAACTGTGGGTTTCTGACCGCAGCTGAATTGATCGAAATTTTGTCAGCACCACTATTTAATAGGATCTCAGCATCGCGAAGCTCGTTGATACCACCTCCTATAGTGAACGGAATATTAACCTGTCTAGCGACCGACTTTACCAAGTCAATAGTAGTCTTACGGCCCTCATGCGTAGCCGTAATATCCAAAAAAACCAACTCATCAGCCCCTTGCTCAGAATATTGCCATGCCAGCTCAACAGGATCACCCGCATCACGCAAATCAACAAAGTTAACGCCCTTTACAGTACGTCCATCTTTTACATCTAAGCACGGAATAATACGCTTAGCTAACATTAAAACTTAATTAATGATTTCAAATTCCAAGCCTTTATCTCTTCGATAGTAATCTTGTTCTCATATATCGCTTTTCCTACAACACACGATTCCATAGCACCTAAGTTTTGTAGTTCTTCAATGTCTTTCATAGAAGAGATACCTCCTGAACCAATTAACTTAATGATAGGTGAGTGTTCTAATAATTTCTTATACAAATCTACACCAGCACCACCTAACTTACCATCTTTAGAAATATCAGTACATAAGAAACGGAAGAAGCCTAAAGCCAAACATTTATCAATATATTCGATCAATTTGATGGGAGAGCTTTCTAACCAACCCGAATACTTAATTACTTCATCTAATACATCAATGGCAATGACAATATGGTCAGCATATTTAACTTTACCCTTGTTTAGCTCTGCTAACTCCTCCAAAAAAGAAGGATTAGTGATGGCTTGAGTACCCACAATAACACGGAATACACCTGCGTCGACAAGTTCTTTCACTTTATCAATACTTCTTACACCGCCACCATACTGTACCTTCATATCCGTTTTACGGATAATCTCAAAAAGATACTCTTGATTAGAAAAATCTCCCTTAGCACCATTCAAATCAATGATGTGAACTAACTCGGTACCATTAGCATAATATTTTTTTATCTGATCTTCTAATGAAATATCATAAGTAGTTACATCTTCATAGTTTCCTTCTCTCAAACGAACTACTTTTTTGTCTAAAACATCAATCGCAGGAATGATATACATAATATTTTTATTTTAATTAAAATCTTGAAAAATTTAACAACAACTGCTCTCCAGCTGCACCCGATTTCTCGGGGTGAAATTGAACGCCGTAAAAATTGTCCTTTTGGATCGCTGCCGCAAACGACAGTCCATAACTACAACTTGCGCCCACATGACGGATATCACGTTCTATAAAATAGGAGTGCACAAAGTAAAAATAAGCATTATCCGATATTTGTTTAAACAGCGGGCAGTCATTTTCTATGTGTACACTATTCCAACCCATATGAGGTACTTTCTCATGTATTCTTTTATCAAAGTGTAACGTTCGCAATGGAAATACACTTAACATCTCGGCGTTACCTTCTTCCGAGTAGGAAGTCAATAACTGCATACCCACACAGATTCCCAACACAGGCTTTTTTAAAGCTAATATCGTATCTACCAGTCCGGAGTCTTGCAACTTCTTCATGGCAGCGCCAGCATGCCCTACACCAGGAATAATAATATGTCCGTACAAATCGAAATCCTCTTTAGTATTAATCATACCATACGATACCCCTATACGATCTAAAGCTGCGGTCAAAGAAAAGATATTTCCCGCTCCGTAATTTACTATTCCAATCATCTTTTTTAGATAAAAAACTATCTACTATAAAACTCCCTTCGTACTTGGCAATTGCATATTATCAGCATCGCGTCTAACCGCTTTCTTAATAGATTTAGCAAAAGCTTTAAAAATTGCTTCAATTTTATGATGCTCATTTGCTCCCTCAGCCTTAATATTAAGATTAGATTTTGAAGCATCTGAAAAGGACTTAAAAAAATGGAAAAACATTTCTGTTGGCATATCGCCGATTTTCTCACGCTTAAAGTCCGCATCCCATACAATCCAATTACGACCGCCAAAATCTAAAGCTACCTGCGCCAAACAATCATCCATAGGTAAGGTATAAGAATAACGCTCAATGCCGCGTTTATCACCTAGAACCTGTAAAAATATCTCCCCCAATGCGATACCTGTATCCTCAATAGTATGGTGCTCGTCAATATGTAAATCTCCTTTAGCTTTTATAGTTAAGTCTAAAGAACCATGACGTGCAATCTGATCCAGCATATGATCAAAAAATGGTAAACCTGTATCAATATCAGATTTGCCCGAACCATCCAAATTCAACTGAATAAAGATATCGGTTTCATTCGTTTTACGATGGTGCTCGCCAGATCGAGATCCTAATTTCAAAAACTCATAGATGGATTTCCAATCAGATGTTTCTAGCGCAATAGACTCATCATTGATTTCGACGCCTTCATCTTTACCCAAGTCATCATTATTACGTAACCAAATAGCTTTAGCTCCCAAATTCTGAGCAAGCTTAACGTCATTCACTCGATCACCTATAACAAATGACTCTGCTAAGTTATATTTATTCGGATCAAAGTATTCCCCTAACATACCGACTCCAGGTTTGCGGGTATCCTTTTGCTCATGAGCAAAAGTACGATCAATATGTTCTTTAACAAAAGACACGCCCTCCCCTTTCAACACATCAATAATAAAATGGTGGACAGGCCAAAAATTAGCCTCAGGGTGCGATTCTGTACCCAAGCCATCTTGATTAGATACTAATATCAATTCAAAATCCAGCTCCTTAGCAATTCGTGGCAAGTATTGCAAAGCTCCAGGATAAAATTTTAATTTTGCAAAAGAATCAATCTGCTGATCCTCAGGCTCTAGTATTAATGTACCATCGCGATCAATAAAGAGTACTCTTTTTCTTAATTCTGCCATTTCTTAATTATAAAATTGGGCGATAGCCGCCAATAACTTACTATTTTCATCCGGAGTACCTACCGTAATTCGTAGACACCCCTCACATAACTCTACCTTAGAACGATCACGAACGATAATCCCTTGATTAACCAAGAAATTATACAACTCACGCGGTTCTGCTAACTTAACTAATATAAAATTAGCATCCGATGGCGTGACAGCATATATCTGCTCAATACGTTGTAATGCCTCCACCAAGCTTTCTCTTTCTACTACGGTAGCTTTAATCCAGCCATTGATAATATCCACATTATCCAATGCTTCTAAAACCAAATCCTGTGTCGCTTGATTAATATTATACGGAGGTTTTATTTTATTAAATACGCGAATGATCTCTTGACTTGCAAAAGCCATCCCTAATCTTAATCCTGCTAATCCCCAAGCCTTTGAAAGCGTCTGCAAAATCACCAAATTAGGAAACTCATTGAGATCTTTCGTAAAAGAAGGTTGTTTCGAGAAGTTGATATACGCTTCATCTACAACAACAAGCCCCTTAAAATTCACCAATAATGTTTCTATATCTTGACGATTAATACTATTTCCAGTGGGGTTATTAGGAGAACATACAAAAATAATCTTCGTATGCATATCCAATGCCTCAGCTATACCTTCCAGATCTAACTGATAATCTGCTGTTAGATTGACCTTGCGGACCTGTACGTCATTGATATTTGCTGAAACTTCATACATCCCATAAGTTGGCGGAACGAGTACCACATTATCCACTCCAGGTTTGCAGAAGGCTCTAAACAGAATGTCAATAGCCTCATCACTACCATTACCTAAGAAAATATTATCTACAGGAACACCTTTAATATTAGTTAACTTCTCTTTAACTTGATGTTGCAATGGATCAGGATAACGATTGTAATGATGGTCTAATGGAGATCCAAAAGCATTTTCATTAGCATCTAATAAAACAGATGCTTCTCCCTTGAATTCATCTCTTGCCGAAGAGTAAGGAATCAATTTCTTAATATTGTCCCTTAATAAGTTATC
>CANRHE010000063.1 GCA_947630335.1 uncultured Sphingobacterium sp. | reverse complement strand
GTATATATAAGTATTGTAAATACATAGTATAATCTAGTAAGCCTTCTCTCCTTCTCTAAACAACATCATCGAAACACCTTCTTATCATACACCGCACTCCTACACATATAATACTAATATAAATCGGAGATAGCACGGACTTTATACGGGTCCATCCGAATGAAGTCCGTACTATCTCCGTATGAAGTCCGAATAAAGTCCCTATTAAAGTAGACCCTATCCGCAACATGGCAGGACTATAAATGAACCCTAAAGCGAATGATGCCAAAGCGATATCATAAAAAGAAACTAAGAATATCTTTATAAAAAAGAGGTCTATTCACTTGAATAAGGATTTCAATATAGAATATATTGAAGCTTTCTGATGTATATCAGAAAACGATTTATAATATCTTTGAAACCATCACTATTATAAAACACAGATTATACAGTACATAATTCACTAATCATTAAATACTAAGTATGCGAAAAAACAAATTAATCTGTAAAAGGTATTTTTTACTATTCATCAATTTACTATTAATCAGTACTACATTGCTGGCTCAGGAAAGTTATAAGACTGCAGTAGATTTTGATAATGGAGAGTACTGGTGGGGTGGCGCAGTAGCACTAGGTTCTAGAATGCCGTATATCCAACCTCAAAAAGAGTTCAATCTAGCCATTCAACATAACAACAATCAAGTAGTCCCTCTTTTCGTTTCGAACAAAGGCCGCTATATATGGAGTGACAAACCTTTTCGCTTTACAGTGAATAATAAAAGTCTACTAATAGATTCTGATTATGAAAAGGTGGAAGTGCAACAATCGGGATCAAATTTAAAATCAGCTTATCTAGAGGCTAGTCAACGGCACCTAACGCCAACAGGAGATATCCCCAAAGATATATTTTTCTCAGCACCTCAATATAATACATGGATCGAACTCATATACAATCAAAATCAACATGATATTGAGAAATATGCCCAATCTATAGTTGATAATAATTTCCCGCCAGGCATTATTATGATTGACGACAATTGGCAACGCTATTATGGGAACTTTGATTTTAGGGCTGAAAAATTCCCTGATCCCAAACAAATGATTGACAAGTTACACCAACAAGGTTTCAAGGTGATGGTCTGGGTCTGCCCTTTTGTTAGTCCAGATAGTCCCGAATATAGAGAACTCGCTAAGAAGGGTTACTTATTAAAAAATAAAAACTCCAATACACCTGCTACTATCCAATGGTGGAATGGTCAAAGCGCATGCTATGATTTAACGAATCCAGCGGCCTTCAATCATTTGGTGAATCAACTCAAAAAAATGCAATTGGAATATGGTATTGATGGTTTCAAATTCGATGCAGGAGATAATAGTTTTTATGATGAACGTATAATAGACAGTTACAAAAAAGATGCTATTTCAGTTGACCATACCACAGCTTGGCAAAAATTAGGAGAAATTTTCCCATACAACGAGTACAGAGCGGGTTGGAAGGGAGGAGGATTACCTTTGGTGGAACGTCTTGGAGACAAAAACTATTCATGGAAAGCAGTACAAGATTTAATTCCAGAAATGTTGACGGCGGGTCTTTTAGGCTACGCATATACATGTCCTGACATGATTGGTGGTGGACAATGGAATACTTTCTTAGATATAAAAGAAGATGAATTCAATCAACCTTTAATCGTTAGATCAGCACAAGTACACGCTTTAATGCCTATGATGCAATTCTCTGTGGCACCGTGGCGAATACTATCCAAAGAAAATCTAGAATATGTGAGACAAGCTGCCTTGTTACATGAAAAAATGGGACCTTATATATTGGAATTAGCCCATCAAGCTTCTCAAACAGGTGAACCGATAGTACGTCATATGGAATACTCTTTCCCACATCAAGATTTTGCAACATGTATTGATCAATTTATGCTTGGAGATAAATACTTAGTCGCACCAGTAGTAAATGACAAGCTAGAGCGCGAAGTGTATCTTCCAAAAGGATTTAAATGGAAAGATGATCAAGGAAAAATATATAAAGGCGGCCAACGTTATTTAATTGACGTACCGCTATCACGATTACCGTATTTTGAAAAAATAAAATAAAAAAGGGGGAACTTTCCCCCTTTTTTTATTTTATAATTTTTAATAGGACTAAGCATTCTATCCTCCCCTTAACTCCTTACCTACACTTGTAAGTACCTTACACTAATGAATCGCGCACGAGACTTGTAAACCACTACATCATTTCATAAATAATTCAACCAAATTGATGAAAAAATAAATTATATTCTTTATTTTAGCACAAATAGAGAATAATATAAACCACATTATGATAACTAAAGAATTAGCAGTATTAGAAATAAATGCTCAAAATCTAGGCACATCTACTGGGAGTACTTGGTTTGCTCAAGGGCACGTCATTGATTCCTATTCGCCAACCGATGGTAAAAAAATTGCTTCTATTCAGAGCACCACACAAAAAGAATATAATCAAGTAATAGCTGCAGCAGAACAAGCTAAACTGATGTGGAGAGATATTCCAGCCCCTAAACGTGGTGAAATAATCCGCCAATTGGGAGATAAGCTAAGGGAATTAAAACCGACTTTGGGTAAACTTGTCTCTTATGAAATGGGCAAATCATATCAAGAAGGTATGGGCGAAGTTCAAGAAATGATTGATATCTGTGACTTTGCAGTAGGTTTATCTAGACAACTTTATGGGCATACTATTCACTCTGAAAGACCAGGACATCGTATGTATGACCAATACCACCCTTTAGGCGTAGTGGGTGTCATCACGGCTTTCAATTTTCCAGTGGCCGTATGGGCTTGGAATACAGCATTAGCCTTAGTATGTGGTAATGTAGTCGTATGGAAACCTTCAGAAAAAACACCATTATGTGCGATTGCTTGTCAAAAAATACTAGCAGATATTCTATCCCAAAATGATTTGCCCGAAGGTATATCTTCTCTAGTAACGGGCGATGCAACAGTTGGCAAATGGATAGCTGAAGACCACCGCATCACATTAGTATCTGCTACAGGATCGACTCGTATGGGGCGAGAAGTAGCCACGACTGTAGCTAGCCGTCTTGGTAAGAGCTTGTTAGAATTGGGAGGTAATAATGCTATAATAGTTACACCAAGTGCTGATTTAAAAATGACTATTATTGGTGCTGTGTTTGGAGCAGTAGGAACTGCTGGTCAACGTTGTACTAGCACCCGACGACTAATTATCCATGAAAGTATCTATGATAAGGTTAAGAATGCACTTGTAGATGCTTATCAGCAAATAAAAATTGGAAACCCTTTGGATACCAATTACCATATGGGACCTCTTATCGATACGGAAGCAGTTAAAATGTATCTTCATGCAGTAGACCGAGTAAAAGAAGAAGGTGGTAAAATATTAGTAGAAGCCGCTGTACTGGAAGGGCAAGGATATGAGAGTGGTTGTTATGTAACTCCAGTAATAGCAGAGGTAGAAAACCATTATGAGATTGTTCAAAACGAAACCTTCGCTCCTATATTATATCTTATAAAGTACCATGGAGAGGTAACTGATGCTATCCAAATTCAGAATAACGTTAGACAAGGTCTATCATCAGCAATCATGACTACCAACCTTCGCGAAGCAGAGCTTTTCTTAAGTCAAAATGGATCTGATTGCGGTATTGCCAATGTAAACATTGGAACCTCAGGGGCGGAAATTGGCGGTGCATTTGGGGGCGAGAAAGAAACAGGCGGCGGCAGAGAGTCTGGTTCTGATGCATGGAAAACGTATATGAGAAGACAGACAAACACCATCAACTATACGGACAATTTGCCTTTGGCACAAGGCATCAAATTCGACCTGTAAACCATACAAACTTTATAAACCTAAAAAATGAGAGATACACATAAAATATTATCAAAACATATACTAGCTGATGGTTTCCCTTTAGTGATTGATTTAAAGCAATCACATGGTTCCTATATCGTAGACACCAATGGCGAAAAATACCTCGACATGTTTAGTATGTTTGCCTCCTCCCCTATTGGCTATAACAACCCTTATATTGTAGCCAACAAAGATCAATTAGAAGTAGTTTCTTTAAACAAATTAGCGCTATCAGATATTTATCCTACAGAATTTGCAGAGTTTGTAAACACCTTTGAGCGTGTGGCTATGCCTAAGGAACTTTCCTACTTCTTTTTTATAGATGGTGGTGCTTTGGCTGTGGAAAATGCTTTAAAAGCAGCATTTGACTGGAAAACGCGTTTAAATCTATCTAAAGGTATAGAAAAAGAAGCAAGCCAAGTCATTCATTTCAAACAAGCATTCCACGGAAGATCAGGATATACCTTATCCTTGACCAATACTAAAGATCCAAGAAAATACATGTATTTTCCAAAATTCAATTGGCCTAGAATAATCAATCCAGCATTGACATTTCCGCTGAATGATGAGAATATAAATCAAACTATTCAAGTCGAAAAGGAAGCTTTGAAACAGATCCATAACGCCATAGTTCAAAATCCTGATGAAATTGCGTGTCTGATCATTGAAACTATTCAATCAGAAGGAGGAGATAATCACTTCAGACCTGAATTTCTACAGGAACTACGTACTATCTGTGACAAAAATGATATTCTATTAATTCTTGACGAGGTACAAACTGGTATCGCTATGACAGGAAAAATGTGGGGATATGAGCATTATGGAATTGTGCCTGATATTATAGCTTTTGGCAAGAAGACTCAAGTATGCGGTATATTAGCCAACAGAGAAAAATTTGATCGGGTAGAAAAACATGTTTTCCAAGAATCGAGTCGCATAAATTCTACTTTTGGTGGTAATTTGGTAGACATGATACGCTTTAAACTTATTCTAGAAGTAATTGAAAAAGATAATTTGATTCAACAAGCTCAAGAGAAAGGGAAATATTTATTATCAAAGATTGAACAACTCGTACAAGAATTTCCTTACTTATCAAATGCTAGAGGGAAAGGGTTATTGTGTGCATTTGACTTTGATACAGAGAAAAATAGGGATAATTTCGTAAATGAGGCTCTTAATAATAAGCTTTTAATACTAGGCTGTGGAGAGAAAAGTATACGATTCAGACCCCACCTGACCGTATCCATCCATGATATAGACAGTACATTTGATATTATAAAAAAAATCTTAAAACACTAAACTACTACAATCAATTTTGCTAAAGGGCAATTCTATATCTAGAGAATGCCCTTTTAGTATTATATACCTGTGACCTCGTAAGCTTATAGGAATAATAAGAAGCCGAAGAGTCTACCTTATAAAAATATCTTACGCATTTGTTTTTTAAATTCATTCTCATCTAGCCAATCATAGACGGAAGATCTTAGTTTTTTAATAATTACTTCTTTACTTTCAGGCACTACTTTCTTTTTCTTAGTCAATGTAGACGAAATAACATCATTGTTCAAGACCACAGAAGTGGCAAACATATTGACGTTGAGAAAAGGTATTGACAAGCCCAGAATAGTTCCCGGCAAGCCTTGTATTAATTCAGGTCCTGCTGGAATAGCAATTTGGTTCGTAAAAAATGCAACAACATAGATCGAATCTTGGATAATTCCATTAGCTCTACGGCAGTCATATCCCGCAATATTACGGTACTCGTCTGTATACTTCCATTTTACTGTGGGTAAAGTATCTTTTAATAATACTTCATCATCTCCAAAAGGTAGTAATCGCAAATAATCTCCAGTTTTGTGATTAATATATGTCTTCGATTCTCTAAATGTTGGTAAATACCAAATGGCATTTCTATAATTGTCTGGATATTCTTCTTTTACGGTTTCAAACAAAGTTTCATCACCACTGAATTTCAGAGTATACTTAGTGACTATTTCTTGTGGTCCTGTTTTAACAACACTTTCAACGGAAAGATTATCCCAGACGTCCAAATTAGTCTTGTTTAAGTAATTCCTCTTTATATAGTTTTGTAGATGAAATTTGGATTCATAAGCTATAGTTCCATTGGTAGCAAAGTATGCATACTGAGCAGCTACTGGACACGCTGCAAGCAAACCAGCTAAAAGAACAATTATGTATATTTTCATTTTATTTATCTCCTTTCATAGTGGTGAAATTATAAATCAATTTAAACATGCCATATCGGCGAAGGACATCATTAGTCGACTGAGTGAATGAATAGCCACTCTGTCTTCTTCGAATTCCATTATTACGGTTAAACACATCGTTAACAAAAACTTGAGCTTCCAAAGATTTATCTTTAAAGAATTTCTTGGAGATGAAAGCATTCATATTAAAAGTATTAAAAGCCCTTAATGTCTTGGTAGCTGCTTCATAACTTTGATTTCCATTAAAACCAATTTTAAAGTTCTTCGGTAAGGTATAGTTGAAACCATAATATGAACTAAAATTAAATGTATTACTATTCAAGTCAGGCTGTAAAGTAGATTTCATAAATTGAAGGCCTGGACTTAACTCTAGATAAAAAGACCATTTATCCGCCTTATATGAACTAACTCCTATATTAGGTGATATTCCATATGTTTCATTATTATTTAGTTCTGTATCTTGGTTATTTACCGACAAATAATTGTAGGAGTTATTATAACTAACGGAACCTCCTAGATTACCACTAAGATTTAACTTCTTCCATATCGATTGTCTATAGCCCGAATACAAAGAGAGTGACGTATTAGGTTTTTCAATATTAACATATGTAATATCTCGCTCCCCTGTTTCAGAATAGTACTTAACTTTGGCGGTAACATCATTATAAGACTGCGATAAATAAGTACTGGCATAGAAGCTTTGATCCTTTATTTGTTTATAAGAATTGTACCATACATTATAACTATTTCTATATCCTGCCTTAAGATCTGCATTAGGGAGATAAGTAACCGTAGTTTGTTGATTTTGGTTTAAAGGTTCTATTTGATTTAAATTCGGTTGGGTAGTATTTCCATTATATCTAAAACCAAGGTTCTTACTTTTCGATAACTTATAGTTCATCGAAAGTGATGGATTGATAGATTGCTGATCTCTATCTAATTTCTTATTCAAGTTGTTGTATAATCGGTCTACCTTCTCAAATGCCAGTCTATTACTAACATTTAGTGTTAGCTTTTCGTTTTTGTAATTAAGTCCTGCATTTACCGCATTACTAATCGTGCGCTGATTGAAATCATTCAATAAATTCTCATCAAGAATATCAAACCTACCAGTAGTAAGGTCCTTATCAAACGATTGGTTGAGTAAGTCGGAAGAGTAACTACCTACGGAATAGCCTACTGTCCCTGTCCATCGTTTGGAAAAAGGCTCTGAAAAACTTAGGGAAGCATTAAAGTTAGTGTTTTTAGATACATTATTCTTTCGTTGATCAATTAGTATATCGGGGTTATTACTTGCAAATTCTGTTAAAGAGTAATAATTGAAATCTGAATTATCCTTATTAGAAATTAATGAGGAGTTCAAAGTGATAGCGCGTCTCTCTTTTAAGAATCTTCTAGTAATCATAATGCTAGAATTAATACCTTCACGTTGATTTGTACCATTCTGTCTAGAGATGACTTCATTTATCAAAGAATAATCAAGGTTTTGTTCTTGCGTACTATCGCTAGAGTAATCATCCTTGTGTGACTTTGAGTAGCCTAATTTTAGTATTACGTCAGTCAAGGAGTCCACTTTTAAATCGTATCTCAAATTAGCTACATTATTAGCCGTTTCTTGACTTGTGAAGCCGATAGAGTTTTGAATTCTGGCTACATCAGGCAAATTATTTTGAGAGAAAAAAGTACTATTATTATCTACAGATAGTTGAGCTCTCTGATAGCTCACATTGAGTTTGTGCTTGTCCTTATTAAACTTATTAGAGTAACTACCACCAACATTAAAAGCTTTAGGGATACCATTTCCATTATAATTACCTCCCCAATCTCCATTGGCGACATCTCCACCTGATGATGAGATATAGAAACCACCACCTTCCATCTGTATAGAATTATCACCTCCTACTCCATATTTCTGACCATCTTCAAAGCCCAAACTCACCATACCATCATTTGCAGAAATTCCATAAACCGCTATCTTCTCAGAACCTTTGAATTTATTTGCCATTACTTTAGCACCGTAGTAATTATCCGTCCCCATGCCACCTAAAGCTTGACCAAACATCCCCTTCTTCATATCTTGTTTTAAGGTAATATCAATAGTTTGCATGCGTTCGCCATCATCAATGCCAGTACTTGTTGCTTGGTCAGATTTCTTTTCATAAACCTTGACCTTATCCACCATATTAGACCTAATATTTTTGGTAATTAATTTAGGGTCGTCTCCAAAAAACTCTTCTCCATCTAATAATACCTTTTGAACAGGCTTACCTTGCGCCGTTATTTTTCCATTTGCATCTACAGTGATACCTGGCAACACTTTTAACAAATCCTCTACGTTAGCATCTTTACCCACCTGAAAACTCCCCGCATTATATATCGTAGTATCACCATCAATAACTACAGGTGTACGTGCAGAAATTGTGACTTCGTCGAGTAATAGAGAAGCCTTCGATAATTGAATAGATCCAATAGCTATAGGTTGACCAGTTGATACGAAATCATAAGAATAATCCGCATACTTGGGATAGGAAATAATCAATTTGAACTTGCCCGTATCTAAGTTATTTATTACAAAGGCGCCATTATCTTTGGTCCATGTAAATTTGACTAAAACAGAATCACTTTGTTGCAATAAGGCAATACTAGCTTTTTCTAATTTAGTATTATCAGTAGCATCTATTACAACCCCACTCACAATAGATTGGCTAAAACTAGAATAATAATTCGCACAGAGCATTATTAAGCTTGTTGCCAAATAGCGCGCTAGGATTGAAGATATCTTCATAAGATAACAGGAATTAAGTATATAATCGGATTAACTAATTCGAAAGTATTAATTTAGAAGGATAAATAAAACAACTTAGATGTATATTAACACAAATTAACTAATTTTCTCATTGACGAGATAATTTATTATTTTAGGATTTAGCTTCGATACTATGGAACAGAATAGCAAACGTAAGACCTATAATGGTATAAAAAACAATAAAGAACGTACAAAAAAAAGACTACTAAACTCCGTAGGTACAGTGTTAAAAGAGAAGGGATATACTGGTCTCACTGCCACAAATATTGCAAAGAAGGCTGGTGTGGATCGAAAGTTAATATCATTGTACTTCGAATCTACTGATCAGTTGATCGAAACTTATATAAGGTCTAAAGATTATTGGTTAAATGATAATCTTAAAAATACGGAAGATTTAACCACACATATTCAGAATGATTCAAAAACTATATTAAAAGATATTTTATTAAAACAATTAGATAATTTTCGGAATAATGAGGAGATGCAAAAAGCTATTACATGGCAAATAAGCGAAAAATCCGATATCATGTCCCAGATCACTCGTGAACGTGAAAAATTGAGTTCTTTATTTTTTAAAATAATCGATGAAGAATTTGACGAAAACGAGGTAGATACCCGTGCAACTATTAGCCTCATAGTATCCGGTATATACTATTTGGTATTACATTCTAAACATACTGAGAGTACCGTATGCGATGTGGAGCTGGATGACAAAGGCTTTGAACGGATTGAAAAAGCTATAATTAAAATAATAGACTGGATGTATGAAAGGACTTTATAAATTTATAGGCTCTATTCAAAATTACACTTGAAGAGCCTATAAATTGTTTATTATTTAGTTTTAAAGATTATGGCAAAGGCACATAACCATCATCACCTGGTACTTTATCAAATTGATGATGTTGCCATTTTAACTTTGCTTCTTCAATAATTGCTCTGTCCGTAGCAACAAAATTCCAATAAATGAATCTTTCTTCTGGAAAAGGCTCTCCTCCAAATATATATACCGAAGTATTTGGTTGCATTTCGAAAGAGCATAGATGAGCATCCAATGTAATTAAGATTTGTTTTTCGCCATATATGTGTCCGTTGCTCTTAATCTCGCCTTGCAAAATATACAAACCACTCTCCCCAAACAATTTATCCTTGAGATCAATTGTTCTAGCCTCATTACCTGTCTTAATCTCGATCATAAACAATGGGCTATAAACAGGTACTGGAGATTCGTATCCTAATATATTCCCTGCTATTACCTTGTAACTAACACTATCTTCCTCCCAACTAGGAATAGCATTTGCTTCAATATGATGAAACTCTGGTTCCATAAATTCGAGCTCTTTGGGTAGTGCTACCCATATCTGCAAGCCATGTAAAAACTTATCTTTGGAACGTAGGTATTCTGGGGTACGCTCTGAATGAACTACTCCTTTGCCGGCAGTCATCCAATTGACAGCACCAGGAGTAATTTCCATCGCTGTACCTATACTATCCCGGTGAAATATTGAACCTTCAAACAAATACGTTAGTGTCGATAATCCTATGTGAGGATGTGGACCTACATCCAAATTCTCATGGTCTGCTAAACAAGCAGGCCCCATATGGTCAATAAAAACAAATGGACCAATAGAACGCTTCTGTCTAAAAGGGAGTAATCTACCCACCATGAAGTTCCCGATATTAGCAGCTGTTTCTTCTCGGATAAAATCTATATTTGACATACTTCTGGATGCTATTAATAATTAAAAAAATGTCTACAATACTATTACTTATAGTATTGTAGTAATGACATGGAGTATTAAACCTGAAAAGTAAGCTTATAATCCATTATCATTCTACGCAAGTTAGCTAACGCATACCGCATCCTTCCTAGCGCAGTATTGATACTGACTCCCGTAATATCGGCAATATCCTTGAAGCTCATTTCACAAAACTGACGCATGATCAACACCTCTTTTTGATCATCCGGTAGTAATCTAATTAACTGCTTGAGATCGGTATCAATTTGATTTTTTATGTATTTCTCCTCTGTATTCTCTTCTGCAAAAGTTAAGATTTCGAAAATATCATAACCATCTGCATTCACAACAGGAGGTTTTCTTTTCTCTCTTCTAAAATGATCTATGACCATATTATAGGCTATTCGCATAACCCAAGGTAAAAACTTACCTTCTTCATTATAGCCACCACTTTTAAATGTGTTAATAACTTTTATAAAAGTCTCTTGGAAAAGATCCTCCGCTAAATATTCATCTTTTACACGAATATATATAGAGGTATATACTTTGTTTTTATACCTATCTAGCAACTCTTTCAACCCACTTTCATCCCCTTGGATATACAAGTGAATTATTTCCTGATCAGTCCTATTCTTTAGTAATTTCATATAAATCCCTAATTTATTTTAGAGTTCGATTCATTATTAGAGTATAGTTTTTTCGATAAGCTATTTTAATTATAGTGTTAAAAATTAATTACTTATGTAAGTATAGGTAAAAAGATTATGGTTTCATAATGGTCTATGAATATTTTAACAATAATTCACAATTTGTATTACGCAAAAAGCCCCAAATACTATTTGGGGCTTTTGGTGTAATATTATAATTAAATACTATTTGTACAATGGAAATTTAGCCATCATTTCTTTCACTTTGCTGTGAATTGAAGCTAATTTACCTTCATCACCTTTAGCTTGTATTGCCGCGTCAATGAATTCACCAATTTGAATCATTTCAGCTTCTTTTACTCCGCGAGTCGTAATTGCTGCTGTTCCAAAACGAACACCAGATGTTACAAATGGAGAGCGTGTATCAAATGGCACCATATTTTTATTGGTTGTGATACCTGCTAATCCTAATACAGCTTCTGCTTCTTTACCAGATATATCTTTATTACGTAAGTCCACTAACATCAAGTGATTATCAGTACCTCCAGATATAATTTTATAATCTAAGTCTACAAAGAATTTCGCAAGGGCTTGAGCATTTGCTTTTACTTGTTTTGCATAGGTTAAGTATTCGTCAGTCAATGCTTCACCATATGCAATCGCTTTAGCAGCAATAGTGTGCTCCAATGGTCCTCCTTGTGTACCAGGGAATACTGCCAAGTCTAATAACTGTGTAATTGTACGAGTTTCTCCTTTTGGTGTTTTTGCGCCCCAAGTGTTTTCGAAATCTTTACCAACCATAATCATACCACCGCGAGGTCCACGTAATGTTTTGTGTGTAGTCGTCGTTACAATGTGACAATGAGGAAGTGGGTCATTCAACAATCCTTTAGCGATCAAACCTGCTGGGTGAGAAATATCAGCTAATACTAAAGCTCCAATTTCATCAGCTACTTTACGAATACGAGCATAATCCCAATCACGAGAATAAGCAGACGCTCCACAAATAATCATTTTTGGTTTTTCACGTAATGCTGTTTCTTCTAATGCTTCATAATCGATCAAACCTGTATCTTCTTTAACTCCGTAAAATAAAGGTTGATATATTTTACCTGAAAGGTTAGCTGGAGAACCGTGTGTAAGGTGACCACCATGAGACAAATCTAATCCTAAAATTTTATCACCTGGTTTGATTGTTGCCAAAAATACTGCAGCATTTGCTTGCGCTCCTGAGTGAGGTTGTACGTTTACCCATTCTGCACCAAAAAGTTGTTTGGCACGATCGATAGCTATACTTTCAATTTGATCGACTACCTCACAGCCTCCATAATAACGCTTTCCTGGTAGGCCTTCTGCGTATTTATTTGTCAAAACAGAACCCGCAGCTTCCATTACTTGTTTACTTACAAAGTTTTCAGAAGCAATAAGCTCAATACCTTCTTCTTGGCGTTTTAGCTCATCAGCAATAAGATTAAAGATAGCTTGATCTCTTTCCATTATATTTAATTTGTTTTGTTGTTGTTTCTTTTCTGACACAAAGATACAATTATCTATTTTTCTAGTACTATGGTTATCAAATCTTTTAAAAAATTCGTTAAAAATGTTTACAAAAAAAACTTAATGAATGTTGATAATAAAAAACTACCTATTAAATTAGGCCATTCTCATCGTTATCCAAACTATATATGCAGAGCAACTCATAAAAACAGGAGACCATACCGTATGTAGGCGTTACTCAATAGAAAAAGACAGGCCTGGAAGTAGTGTTTGTATTCTGTCAAAAATCCTCATAAGATATTTTTATATTTAAAAATATGTAAATTTGCTATTAATCATAATTAAGAAAAAGTTAACGATGAGCACAGAAAATATAACTAGTACAGCACCAGTGACTCTAACAGCTGGAGCGGTTGCTGAATTAAAAAAATTGATTGACCAACAAGAGCTAACAG
>CANRHE010000062.1 GCA_947630335.1 uncultured Sphingobacterium sp. | reverse complement strand
AGTAGAGTAAACACTAATGATAGAAATAATAGTACAAGAAATAATAGTAATGTAAGGAGCCAACGCGAAATGTATATTGGTAAGGATGGTAAATCTTCTGTTCGAGAAAACAGTAACTATTCGACTAACCAAACTTCTACAGACAATAGATCCTCTGTAAATCCCAACAGGGCTAATACTAGTAGAACGGAGACTTCGAGAAAAACTACTGCTGATCGTACTAATCGAGAACAAATTCGAATAAAACAAAATGAACTTTCAGCTCCACAAAGAAGAAGAACGCCGAACAGAGAGTCACCAAATAGATCAACGAGATCTTCTTCAATAATACACTCAGTAAGTAGATCCAATACGGGTAATGAAAGAAGACAAATTGAGAATGGCACTACATCAAGAATAGAAAGAAGTAATACATCTAATACTAGTAATGCCAATACGCGAAGAGAGAGTAACGAACAAGGCGGAAGCAGGATAAGAAGATAAGATACTATAAAACAAGAATTAATAAAAGCGGAGGTTTATTTATATCTCCGCTTTTATTAATTTTAAGTAATATTACAAGGTATTATTTTTTCAAATATTAATTAAAGTTAATTTTATGGTCAGATTAATTTCGATATTAGATAATGACTTTTATAAGTTTACGATGCAATATGCTGTGATTAAACTATTCCCAAAAGCAAAAGCTCGTTATCAATTTATCAACAGAGGTAACCACAAATATCCTCCTGGCTTTGGTGAAAAACTTAGCGAATCTATTAAGGAATTAGCTAAGCTTAAATTAACAAAGGAGGAGAAGACGTATTTTGCAGAGAACTGCCCATACATAGATCCCACATATTTTGATTTTTTACAAGGGTTTAGATATGACCCTGATGAAGTCAAGGTAGTACAAAAAGGTACAGAATTAAGTGTTCATATTGAAGGGTATTGGTACAGAACCATTTTATGGGAAGTCCCCATTATGTCTCTAATTTGTGAGTTATATTATATTATGACTAATCAGCAACGTGTGAATGATGAAGAGGTAATTGAAATTGTCGAATCGAAAATGAAAAAATATGACAAGCTAGATATTACCATTGCAGATTTTGGAACTAGAAGACGTCATTCTTTTGATGTTCATAACCTCGTTATTAAAACTCTTAAAGAACATCCTTCAAAAACTTTTATAGGAACTAGTAACCTATATCTAGCTATGCAATATGCTACTAAACAAATAGGTACTCATGCACATGAATGGTTTATGTTCCACGCCGCTAACTATGGATATAAAATGGCTAATCTATTAGGCTTAGAAAATTGGGCAGATGTCTATAGAGGCGATTTGGGGATAGCTCTATCGGACACATATACAACTGATGCTTTTTTTAAACAATTTAATAAAAAACTTACTAAACTTTTTGATGGTATAAGACACGACAGTGGGGATCCTATTGAGTTTGCACAAAAAACAATAAATCATTACACTAGTCAAGGAATAAACCCTTTATCCAAAACAATTATTTTTTCTGATGGTTTGGATTACGAAAAAGTAGAAAAAATATCCTCCTTCTGCAAAGGTAAAATTGGCTATTCATTTGGCATAGGAACTGATTTTACGAATGATGTGGGCTTACCACGATTGAATATTGTTTTGAAAATGACCGAAACACTACCAGAAGATAGTGAATGGACTCCAGTAATTAAGCTCTCAGATGAACCTATGAAGCATACGGGAGATCGTGAAGAAATTGAAATGGCCAAAAGATATTTGCATATAGATGACTAATTTTAGAGATGTATATGGTGAAGCATTAACAGAATTTCACCAAAAAGGAGACCTTGCGACCCCACTTATGCTGCACAGCAGCTATGGGGATATTGAAGAAATGCCAGTAGAGGTATTTTTCAGAGATGAGGACGATTTCCCTGAACTTGAGTTTATTGCCTTATCCTTATGCGATGGCTCGGTGTTAGACGTTGGTGCGGGTGTAGGCTCACATGCGCTTTACTTACAAAGTAAAGGATTCAACGTGACGGCATTAGAGATATCACCTGCGGCATGTTACATTATGAAAGAAAGAGGTGTTGAAAAAATAGTAACCCAAGATTTTTTCCATTTAAAAGATTCTAAATACGACACTTTACTCTTTTTAATGAATGGAATTGGATTGGCTGAATCAATAGAGGGCTTTAAGTCTTTATTACTTCATGCGAAAACATTACTTACCGAAAATGGGCAACTTCTATTTGACAGCTCTAATATTTCCTATTTATACGATGAGTATCATATCGAAAGACCGGAACACTATTTTGGAGAAATTGAATTTCAATACGAATTAAATAGTATAAAAGGAAAACCTTTCAAATGGCTTTACTTAGATCAAGAAACTTTAATAAAGATTGCTCATGAAGAATCGTGGGTAGTTCAAGTGCTTTATGAGGACGAAAATGATCAGTATTTGGTAAGAATGGAGCCTAGAAAAAATTAAGTTATAAGTAACATGTCTTTTTTTAGCAAGAATCGGATTGCAGAGGTCAACTCATAAACTGACATTTGTACATGGATATACGAGAGAAATCATTGAACTACGAACGTGTAGCTAAGGCAATACAATATATTTTAGATAATCATGTCAAACAACCAAAACTAGAAGAAGTTGCTTCGCATATACACGTAAGCCCATTTCATTTTCATCGAATATTTCAAGAATGGGCAGGGACTACACCTAAGAAATTCTTGCAATTTATAAGCTTATCTCAAGCTAAGAAGATGATTAAAAATTTCTCGATTAATGAAACCACCTATGCACTTGGTTTAAGTAGTTCAAGCCGCCTACATGATCTTTTTCTAACGATAGAAGCCATGACTCCTGGAGAGTACAAAAATGGAGGTGCATTATTGAAGATATATTATTCTAAACAACATAGTCCATTTGGACCTCTCGTCATCGCTTCTACCCACAAAGGAATTTGTCAAATCAGCTTCTTAGATGGAATAGAGGATCCAAAAGAAATTATTCTTTCACAGTTTCCAAATGCGGCGTGTACATATCATGAACAGCCCCTTCATAAAGAAGCATTACAGATGTTCTATACCTCATATCAGGATAGAAAGAATATTAATTTTCATATAAAAGGAAGTAGTTTTCAACTGAAAGTTTGGGAAGCTCTCTTAAAAATACCTCTAGGCAAACTCACGACCTATGGAGATATTGCAAAATCAATCGATCAAAGCCATGCGTGTCGTGCTGTTGGTACAGCTATAGGTGCAAATCCGATAGCTTACCTCATACCCTGTCACCGTGTAATTCAAGCTAGTGGTATTTTAGGAGGATATCGATGGAATCCCATACGTAAAAAGGTGATTATTGGATGGGAAGGTGTAAATAGCATTAAAAATGATAATGAAATTATTTAATCTAGCTGATTCTTCGAGCAATGTGTTGCCTTATGATGGAACGGTAAACTATTATGGGCCTGTAATAATGGATGTGTTACCATTCTACGAGTCTTTGTATCAAGAAATCAATTGGCAACATGATCAAGCAAAGATTTTTGGAAAACTAATAATTACAAAAAGAAAAGTAGCTTGGTATGGTGATGAACGCTTTGAGTATAGTTATTCGGGAATACAGAAGATTGCCTTACCATGGACACCAACTTTATTGACGTTAAAGAAAATAGTGGAAGAGGTATCAAGAGAAACCTACAATTCCTGTTTATTAAATTTATATCACGATGGAAACGAAGGAATGTCTTGGCACTCTGATGCGGAGAAAGACCTAAAAAAACATGGAGCTATTGCCTCATTATCATTTGGGGCTGAACGTAAGTTCTCTTTCAAACACAAAAAAAACAAACTTAAAATAGACGTTATACTGGAAAATGGATCATTACTTGTAATGAAAGATGAAATTCAAGAACATTGGCTACATAGTCTTCCACCGAGCAAAAAAATCACTACGCCAAGAATTAACCTTACATTCAGAACAATAAACACTATAAAATAGGTCTATCATCAAGAAAATCTAAAGTTCGTATCATAACTAATTCAGTTAGTGATATTGTAAGTTGATGAAAAAAAGCATAAGTAAAAATTTGTTTCAAAACTTTTTACACATGCATAACTTCATTATCTTTAGTATAACTAACCATTTTCTAATGAAACATTTTGTAACAATACTTTCACTACTCTTTATTTGTTTTCACTCGACAGCTCAAGTGACTACGCCAAAAGCTCATTTTGGTTTTAATATTGGAGACGATTATCATTTAGCCAATTTTACGGAAACGGAATCTTATTTTAAAAAATTAGCTAAAGAATCAAATCGTCTAAAATATACTGTAATAGGAAAAACAGAAGAGGGACGTGATCAACCTATGTTGATTGTATCCAGCCCTCAGAATCTAAAACATTTAGAGGAGTACAAGTCTATTGCACAACGATTGGCTCGCGCTGAAATAACTACAAAAGAAGCTCTTAAACTTGCTGAAAAAGGAAAATCCATAGTATGGATAGATGGAGGTCTACATTCAACAGAAACTGTCGGTATGCATCAACTCATCGAAATGGCCTATCTACTTGCTACAAAACAAGATGCGGAAACAAATTTTATTTTAGAAAATACCATAGTACTACTTACACATGCTAATCCGGACGGTCAAGAATTAATCAGTAATTGGTATATGAGGGAGAAGACGCCTGAGAATAGATCACTGGCAAATATACCTAGACTCTATCAGAAATATGCAGGTCATGACAACAATAGAGATTTTTTCATGCTCAACCTAAAGGAATCACAAAATATTGCTAGGCAATTATTTATAGAATGGAACCCTCAAATAATGTACAACCATCACCAAACTGCTCCTGCAGGCGCGGTGGTAGCAGGTGCCCCTTACCGTGACCCTTTCAATTATGTTTTCGACCCATTAGTAATAACTGGTATAGAGTCGTTAGGCGCTGCTATGTCCTCCAGATTATATGCTGAAAACAAACCTGGATATACACAAAGAGGAGGTTCTGTTTTTTCGACGTGGTATAACGGCGGCTTAAGAACTACAACCTACTTTCATAATACCATTGGGCTATTAACCGAAATAATTGGTGGTCCTAACCCATTTGAAATTCCATTGGTGCCCTCAAGATTAATCCCCAACAGTAATACACATTATCCTGTATTACCTCAGACATGGCATTTCAAACAATCTATAGACTATTCCATTTCTTTGAATTATGCGGTACTTAGCTATGCAGCCAAATATAGACAAGAATTACTCTTCAATATTTACAGAATGGGGAAAAATTCTATCGAAAAAGGGAATAAAGACACGTGGAGTTTATCGCCAAGCAAAGTTGCTGTTATTGACTCAGCTATTACAAAGCTAAGAAAGGAAGATAAAAATAATTATTATGGTCGAAGAAATCCGAAAGAAGCTTTAGACTCATTACTTACGAACCCAGCATACCGTGACCCAAGAGCATATATTATTTCGAACAACACCCATAATCCAGCAACTACCAAAAGATTTTTAGATGCCTTATCTGCCAATGGAATTAGAATTGAACAAGCTAGTGACGGCTTCACTTTTAATCACAAACAATATCCAGCCGGCAGTTATATTATTCGCACCAATCAAGCTTTTCGTCCTCATATCTTAGATATGTTTGAAGCTCAAGATCACCCTAATGATTTTGAATATCCAGGAGGCCCTCCTATTCCGCCATATGATGCTGCAGGATGGACACTCGCTTACATGATGCATATCGATTTCGAAAGAAGTTATGATGAGCTCCCTGTTCATACGATGCCTCTACCTCTTGGTGCCCCCATTAATACAAGAAGAACAGAAGTACCTAAAAGTAAATTTGTAGGTCTTTCAATTAAAGAAAATGAAGCATTTAAAATTGTAAATACTTTACTAAACCAAAAAGAAAAGGTCTATAAATCTGTAGCGGGAGACTTTATAGTTCTCAATAACCCAAAAACCAAATCATTGCTAGAACAAAGTGGGATTCAAGTATGTGCTGTCTCACGATTAGATAAGACAGTCTCAAATCTTAAGCCTCTCAAGATAGGGCTTTGGGACACTTATGGAGGAAGTATGCCTTCGGGATGGACTCGTTTTATACTAGAAAACTACGATTATAATTTTGAGGTAATTTATGCCCTGGATATTGATAAAGGAAATTTAATTGAGCAATTCGATGTTATAATACTACCTAGTAATGCGATATTGAGTTCAAAAAACTCTTCAGAAATCCCAAGTTCAATCCCTGTTGAGCTTCATGAAAAATGGGGTTCTCTATCTATTGAAAATAGTTTACCATCCATTGAAGAATTTGTTGAGCAAGGAGGACGTCTCATTGCGATTGGAGGAAGTTCAAAAATAGCTGAACAACTTAATTTAGGTATAAAAAATCATCTTAAAGATATTAATGGACAAGCGCTTAAGCGTGAAGTTTATTATACTCCTGGTTCAATTCTGACAGCAGCAGTAAATAATACTGCAGCAACAGGAGCAGGATATCCTGCAGAGATAGATATATATTTTAACAACAACAATGTTTATGAAATATCAGATAAAACGATAAAACCTTTATTATGGTTTAATTCACCGCAGGTTCTAAAGAGCGGTTGGTCGTGGGGAGAACCCTATTTAGAAAATGGTATAATTGGTTTTGAAAAAGTTGTTGGAAAGGGTAAAGTAATAATTTTTACGCCAGACATTACTTTTAGAGCCCAATCACATGGGACATTCAAATTCCTATTCAATAGTTTATATCCATAAAAAAAAGGAAGCTTACAGCTTCCTTTTTTTATGGATATAAATCAATTAGTTAAGCGAGGCTTGAATTAATTGACCGTAAAAATCAGTTTCACTCATACCGAATGCACGGACTTGCTGTGGAATAAAGCTCTGAGCTGTTTGACCTGGAATAGTATTAATTTCGATGAAATAGAAATTATCTGTTTCATATTCCAAAAAGTAATCAACTCGAACCATACCTTTGCAGTTTAATCTTATATAAATTTCTCTAATAATACGAGCTGCACGGTCTTGTTGTTCTTTAGTAAGATCAGCTGGAGTAATTTCTTCTGTTAATCCTGGAGTATATTTAGCTTCAAAGTCAAAAAACTCACGTGTAGTTTTTACTTCGGTGACTGGCAATACCACCAGCTCTCCCTTTTGATTTCTAAAAATACCTTGAGAAAATTCACGACCCGAGACAAATTCTTCTACTAAAACTTGATTCCCCGTATTCTCGGCATCATATGCCTTATCAAGCGCTTCTTGTAAATCACTCCACTCTTTTACTTTTGTCATACCAATACTTGACCCACCTGCATTAGGTTTTACAAAATATGGCAATGTCAATTTCGACATCACTAATTCAGCAGCACTTTCTTTATGATTCTCAAACAATAATACAGATTTGGCTACATGTATCTCAGGAATATCTGCTAAAATAGCTTTTGTATAGCCTTTATTCATCGTTAAAGAAGAGGTTAAAGCTTCACAAGAAGTATAAGGCAAATTGATCATATCAAAATACCCTTGTAATCGACCATCTTCTCCTGGCGATCCGTGTAATATTATGAAGGCAATATCAAACGTGATTTTCTCATCGTTTACAATAACGGAGAAATCCTCTTTATCTATCGGATAACGTCTACCCTTCTGATCGTCATAAAACCAACCATTTGTAGTAATATCGACGAGATAAACATCATAGATGTTTTTATCAATTTTGCTGTAAACAAATTTCGAACTTTTATAAGATACTTCAGCTTCCCCTGTGTAACCTCCAGTAATTAATGCTACTTTTGTTTTCATAACGTTAGTTTGTTGGTCACAAATATAATTTGCGATACCCGTAAAAACGAATATTTTTGTCTAATATAATTTAATACTATAAAATCGTTTTTAACGTATTAAAACTAAACGAGAGCAACTAAAATAAATTTACATGTCAAAACTATTTTTGTACCTTAAGACAGATGTATTCCGTAAGAATTTGATTTACGCATTTATTGCTATCATAATCCTTTTCTTTATCATTTATTTCGGATTAAAAGTATACACCAAACATGGTGAATCACAAGAAGTACCCGTTCTCAAAGGACTACATATCACAGAGGCTATTAGCATATTAGATAAGGTAGGACTTGAATATCAAATTGATTCTATTTATCAATTAGATGCACAACCTGGTCTAGTAATCGAACAAGATCCAGAAGCGTCATCATTAGTAAAAGGAGGAAGAACAATATATTTAACTATAATTACACAAACAGCACCTGAAGTAGAGTTCCCAAACATCATTGAGAAAAACCTCATCGAAGCAACTGCAATCATCAAAAATCTTTCATTAAAAGTTGGTGATACTATTTATATCAATGATATTGCTAAAGATGTTATCCTAGATGTAAAGTTTGCTGGACAATCCATCAGACCGGGACGTAAGATATCAAAGGGTTCGGCCATTACACTAGTATTAGGAAACGGAAGAGGTGCAAATGAGGTAGATGTTCCTATTCTATTGAATTTAAGCTTATCCGAAGCAAAATTTGCATTACAAGGATTAGGTCTAACACTAGGTAATATTTCTGGAACTATTACAGACTCTTTAACAGCTAAAGTTATAGCACAATCTCCAGATTCCACTTCTAGAATTGTTCCGATTGGCACTCCTATTAATTTAACTCTTTCTAATTACTAAGCAATGGAATTAAATAAATCACCACGAAAAGGGTTAAAATGGCTAGGTATTTCCTTAATGATCATTGTATGTATTGGTGGATTCGTAACATGGAAAGGATACCAAATATTCCTCGGTAGTTCAGTCACTGATGCTCAACCTTATTTATATGTCTATACTAACGACACTTACGAAGATGTCCTTCATAGAGTCAGAACAGATAAAATTGTTAAAGACCCAAAGGAATTTGACTATGTTGCCAAAGCTATGAATTACCCGGAAAAGATTAATCCTGGTAAATATAAATTAACACCAGGAATGAACAACCGAACTTTAGTAGGCAACTTGAGAGGTGGTTACCAAGAGCCTGTCAAATTAAGATTTGCGAACATCAGATTAAAAGAAAATCTTGCTGGATTATTAGGTGATAATTTCCAGGCAGACTCTGCACAATTTAGCGCCTTAATAAATAATGAAGCTTTAGCAGAACAATATGGGTTTACATCCGATAATTTTTATACAATGTTTATACCTAACACATATGAAATATATTGGAACACATCACCTGATAAAGTTATAGAGCGTTTAAATGAGGAATACAAAAAATTTTGGACACCTGAACGTTTAGAAAAAGCAAAAGCGCTAAACTTAACGCCTCAAGAGGTATCTATTTTAGCCTCGATAGTACGTGGAGAAGCCTTGCATAATGATGAAATGCCTATGATAGCAGGCTTATATCTAAATCGTCTCAAAAAGGGAATGCTACTTCAAGCTGATCCAACTGTAATATATGCCAATAACGACTTTACAATTAGACGTGTTTTAAATAAGCATTTAACGATTGATAATCCTTACAATACCTACCGCTATAAAGGGTTGCCTCCAGGACCTATTAATATGCCGCCAATAGTGGCAATAGATGCTGTTCTTAATCCTGCAAAACACGAGTATATCTATATGTGCGCAAAAGAAGACTTCTCAGGTTACCACGCATTTGCGACTAACGTATCTGAACATCTTATTAATGCTCGTAAATTTCAAAAAGCTTTAGACGAAAGAAATATAAAGAAATAAAATATGTATGTATTTGAACATAAACTCCGCGTAAGATATGCCGAAACCGATCAAATGGGATATGTATATTATGGCAATTATGCAGCATATTATGAAGTAGCTCGTACCGAAATGCTTAGAGTTACAGGTATTTCTTATAAAGATTTAGAAGCGATGGGAATAATGATGCCTGTAACAGAGATGCATACTAAATACCACTCCCCAGCTAAATATGATGAATTGATTACCATAAAAGTAACAATAAAAGAAAGACCAAGTGTGCGTATTATTTTCAATTATGAAATCTTTGATGAATCAGGAAAACTACTTAACACGGGAATGACTCAACTAGTATTCGTAGATATGGAGAAAAATAGGCCATGCAAACCTCCTATCATTTTTAGTAATAAATTAGATGCTTACTATAAAATAAGTGAATAATTTAAAAAGAAAAATACTAAACCTCAAAATAGTAGATCGTATAATAGAATGGTCGAAAGTCACCGTTTTACCAGGCTTCGACCAGCTTCCCTTATATACGGTAATAGACTTTTTTATTAGGGAAATAAAAAAAGAATCTATACTCAACAAAGCTTCTTCCCTAGCTTATAGCTTTATGCTAGCGATTTTCCCGAGTATAATATTTTTATTCACATTAATTCCCTATATACCGATTAACAACTTTCAAAAAAAACTAATGGATTTTTTGGAGATTATTATCCCAACGGAAGCTTTCGAAGCAATACAATCCACTCTTGACGAAATAATAAATACTCAAAATGGTGGCTTACTTTCATTCGGTTTCCTTCTAGCAACATTTTTTGCTACAAATGGAATGATTAGCCTGATGCGGGCATTTAATAAAGCTTCTTTAACTAAAGAAAATAGAACTTGGGGCCAGAGACGTTTAATTGCCTTAAGTTTGTCATTTTCAATAATTATAGCTTTTAGTATTGGGATAACAATTTTTACTATTACGGGACTGGTAATAAGCTATCTAAAAACACAAATAGCATTCAATCTATCGACTTTTTGGACTATAGTCATTAAAATTGCACGCTGGATAACACTAATTATTATTTATTTTTTAACGGTAAGTATCTTATACAAATATGGTCCGTCTGTATCAAAGCGATGGAAACTGATTAACCCAGGAGCTACATTAGCAACTATTTTAGCCATTATTACACTTTCTGGATTCGCATATTACATTAACAACTTCAATACATATAATAAATTATATGGTTCCATAGGTACTATGATTGTGATCATGATCTGGATGTATATAAATTCGTTAATACTAATAATAGGCTTTGAACTCAATGCTAGTATTACACTATCTAAGCAAAATATAATCCCTCCACCTCAGCCGAAGTCGCATAATACATTCAAAAACGACAACAATGAAGGTAGAGAATGAGAGGATTAGACGAGTAATCATATAAACTTTTACAACTGATATATGCTATTAAATGTTACAGCATTCATAGTGTAGCCCTGCCTCACAAACAAACCAGTTAAATTATTTTCTTTTTTTTTCACATAAACTCTTGTAAATAAAAGTTTTTAGTATCTTTGCACTTCCTACAAAGTAGGAAAAAGGAGAAATTAATTAATGGCAAAAAAACAAGAAGCAGAAAAAGAGTTAGCGGCGAAAAACGCAGAGCTACAAGGTGCTGACACTAAAGTAGTGAAAGACACTGAAAAAATTGAGTCTGAAGCAGATTCAACTTTAATCGACCAAATCAAATCAACTACTTGGGCACAACCTGAAGGCGACTTTGATTGGGATGCTGACGAGAAAGCTTTCGGTAATTATAGCGAAGCTGAACGTACTAAATTAGAAGAACAATACGCTGGTACTTTCAACCAAATTAATCAAGGTGAAATTATCGAAGGTATTGTTGTATCTATCAACAACAAAGACGTTGTATTAAACGTAGGTTTCAAGTCAGACGGTCTTGTAGCAAAAACTGAGTTTCGTGATCTTCCTGAATTAAAAATCGGGGATACTGTTGATGTATTTGTTGAATCTCAAGAGGATGCAAACGGTCAATTAGTATTATCACGTAAGCGTGCAAAGACTCAAAAATCATGGGAGGCTATCAATGAGGCATTAGAAAATGATGCAATCATCGATGGTTTCGTTAAATCTCGTACAAAAGGTGGTTTAATCGTTGACATCAAAGGTGTAGAAGCTTTCTTACCTGGATCTCAAATCGATATCAAACCTATCCGTGACTACGATATTTATGTAGGTAAAACTATGGAATTCAAAGTTGTAAAAATCAACCACGAATTCAAAAACGTAGTAGTATCTCACAAAGTATTAATTGAAGACGATTTAGAAAACCAAAAATCAGAAATCGTTGCTAAATTAGAAAAAGGTCAAGTATTAGAAGGTACTGTTAAAAACATTACTGATTTCGGTGTATTCATTGACTTAGGTGGTGTTGACGGTTTACTTCACATTACAGATATTTCTTGGGGTCGTATCGAGCATCCAAAAGAAGTTTTAGCTCTTGATCAAACTATCAACGTTGTTGTTTTAGATTTTGATGATGAGAAAAAACGTATCGCATTAGGCTTAAAACAATTATCAGCTCACCCTTGGGAATCTTTAGATACAGCTTTAGAAGTATCTTCTAAAGTTAAAGGAAAAATCGTAACAGTTGCTGATTACGGTGCTTTCTTAGAAATCATCCCTGGTGTTGAAGGTTTAATCCACGTATCTGAAATGTCATGGTCACAAAACTTACGTTCTCCACAAGAGTTCTTAAAAGTAGGTGACGAGATCGAAGCTCAAATCTTAACATTAGATCGCGATGAGCGTAAAATGAGCTTAGGTATCAAGCAATTGACTCCAGATCCTTGGCAAAACATCACTGAGCGTTACCCAGTAGGTTCTAAACAATCAGCTGTTGTTAAAAACATGACTAATTTCGGTGTATTCGTTGAGTTAGAAGACGGAATCGATGGTTTAATCCACATTTCTGATTTATCATGGTCTAAAAAAATCAACCACCCTAACGAATTCACTAAAGTAGGTGAAACATTAGACGTAGTTGTTTTAGAATTAGATGAAGAAAACCGTAAATTATCTTTAGGTCACAAACAATTAGAAGAAAACCCTTGGGATACTTTCGAGACAATCTTCACTGAAGGTTCGTTACATGAAGGTACAGTTATCAAAGTTGGTGACAAAGGTGATATCGTAGCTTTACAATACGGTGTTGAAGGATTCTGTCCATCTAAACACTCAGTTAAAGAAGACGGTACTTCATTAAAAGTTGATGACGTTACTGAATTCAAAATCATTGAGTTCAATAAAGAAAACAAACGTTTAGTTATCTCTCACTCACGTATTTGGGAAGATGCTAAAGAAGAAGTTCGCAAAGAAGAATCTAATACGCGTAAAAAAGATGCTAAAGCAGCTTCTAGCGCAGTGAAAAAAGTAAAAGATTCAGTTGAGAAATCTACTTTAGGTGACTTAGATGTTTTAGCTCAATTAAAAGAGCAAATGGAAGG
>CANRHE010000061.1 GCA_947630335.1 uncultured Sphingobacterium sp. | reverse complement strand
CTAATATCAGGGGTCAATTCATAAAAAATTCTAACTTTGTTTTTACTATGTATGTGATTAAAGTAAAGGGAGTCGCTAAAATACCCGACTATGTGCAATTACGTGATGAATCCTTCACATTATTGGCGTATTTTAGAGTGGATAGACCTGACAAATCTTTAGATAAAATTGGCTTAGGTGATAAAGCTGATGAGATCATGAAAATTGTTCAAGAATTACCTTTTGGACAAATAAAAAAACTCGAATTGTAGATTATGAAAGAAAATACGGTTATACGTTTAAAGAATGTTGACATCTACCAACAAAAACACTTGGTATTGTCTAACGTTAATTTAGAAATAAAACAAGGCGAATTCTTATACTTAATAGGGCAATCAGGTACGGGTAAAAGTTCTTTATTGAAGGTTATTTACGGTGACGTTTACATTGCTCATGGCGAAGGGATAGCTGCAGGCTTCGATTTACGTAAGCTGCATGAGAATGATGTTCCTTACCTACGACGTAAACTAGGTATTGTTTTCCAAGATTTTCATTTGTTAAATGATAGAACTGTTGAAAAAAACTTAGAATTCGTGCTTAAAGCTACTGGCTGGTCAGACAAAAAATTAATAGAAGCTAGAATGGTCGACGTTCTAGAAAAAGTTGGTCTACGGTCAAAGCTTCATAAAATGCCACATGAGTTATCTGGTGGTGAACAGCAAAGGGTGGTAATCGCTCGCGCCTTACTGAACAATCCTGAAATAATATTAGCCGATGAGCCTACTGGAAATTTAGATCCAGCAACTTCGGAAGAGATTGTTTTATTATTACGTGATATTGCTGCCTCGGGTACAGCCGTACTAATGGCTACCCATGACTATCAAATCATCAAAAATATGCCTTCGCGAATAATCAAAACGGAAGATGGAGCATTGCATGACAATGTTGAGATCTAAATAAACTGACAAAACACAAGCAAATCCGACATTTTGGATGTATTTGAGAGATATAATACTGACAAGGTGTCGGATATTTTATAATGGCAAATTTTTTGAGAAGAGTACATAAGATATTTAGGTACTTTAAAAATTGGGGGATGATGAACGAACAAGAAAATATACAAGACGAGAACGTTGAACAGAACGAGACTGTGCAAGAAGAGCAAGTAGAATTGTCGAAAGAAGAACAGTTAGAAAATCAATTAGAAGAATCTATTGATAAATACAAACGTTTGGTTGCTGAATTTGACAATTACAAGAAAAGAACTTCACGCGAACGTATGGAACTGATTCAAAATGCAGGTCAAGGGGTAATCAAAAATTTGTTACCTATCCTAGATGATTTTGATAGAGCATTGCTATCTATGGAGACTGCTGAGGATGTTGTTGCTGTAAAAGAGGGCGTAGAACTTGTCAACAATAAGTTCCGTAAATTACTTGAAAGCGAAGGTTTGAAAGAAATGGATGTACAAGGGCAACCTTTTGATGCAGATTTTCAAGAAGCAATTACAGCTATACCAGCACCATCTGAAGACTTGAAAAATAAAGTGATAGATGTAGTAGAAAAGGGTTACTTTTTGAATGATAAAGTAATTCGTTTTGCTAAGGTGGTGATTGGACAATAAGGAGTAACAAAACATGTCTAAAAGAGATTATTATGACGTTCTAGGTGTATCACGTCAAGCGGATGCAGCAGAAATTAAATCAGCATACCGTAAATTAGCTATTAAGTTTCACCCGGACAAAAACCCTGGTGATGCTCAAGCAGAAGAAAACTTCAAAGAAGCTGCAGAGGCTTATGAAGTCCTAAGTAATCCAGAAAAAAAAGCACGTTATGACCAATTTGGTCATGCAGGTAGTTCAGCTGGCTTTGGCGGAGGCGGTGGTATGAATATGGATGACATATTCAGCCAATTCGGTGATATTTTTGGAGGAGGAGGTAATCCTTTCGAAAGCTTCTTTGGTGGTGGCGGTGGACGTTCGAGTGGCGGGCGTCGAGTGCAAAAAGGCACCAACTTACGTATCAAAGTAAAACTGACCCTAGAAGAAATTGCTAAAGGTGTAGAAAAGAAAATCAAAGTTAACAAACAGATTGTTTGTAATACTTGTGATGGTAGTGGTGCAAAAGATAAATCATCTTTCCATACATGTAAAACTTGTGGAGGGGCGGGATCTGTACGAAGAGTTACAAATACAATTCTCGGACAAATGCAGACCACCAGTACATGTCCTACATGTAATGGAGAAGGTGTCGAAATAACAGCTAAATGTACTACATGTAAAGGTGAAGGCCTAGAACGTGGAGAGGAGACAATTTCGATCAATATACCTGCTGGTGTAAGTGAAGGCATGCAATTATCAATGAGTGGTAAAGGTAACGCTGCACCTAGAGGTGGTATACCTGGAGATTTGATCATTCTTATTGAAGAGGTCCAACATGAAACTCTTAAACGAGATGGGCTGAATGTTATCTACGATCTGTATATTAATTTTGCAGACGCAGCTTTAGGAACTAGTGTAGAAGTACCTACTATTGATGGTAAAGCTAAAATTAAAATAGAACCAGGTACGCAAGGTGGCAGAATTTTACGTTTAAAAGGGAAAGGTATTCCGGAAGTAAATTCATACCATAAAGGTGATCAATTAATTTATGTAAATATTTGGACACCAAAAGCGGTTTCGCCAGAAGAACGTGATATTTTAGAAAAGTTAAAATCTTCATCCAACTTCAAGCCTCAACCAGGTAAAAGTGAGAAATCATTCTTCGAAAGAATAAAAGAATATTTTGACTAACTTAGTCGATTTTATAAAAAAGGCTAATCCTAACTAAGGATTAGCCTTTTTTATTATTACAACAAATAATTACCTCCTATTACTAAATAATCAACGGCTATTCCTGAAATTAGCTATCTTTACAAATAAGAATCTTAAATATTTAATGTTGACACCAAAGTGTTATATATGTCCAACTTTAGAAAAATACTACTTAGTTTACTACTTATACCGGCTTTCAGTTATGGGCAAGAGAATTGGTCTTCTGACGAACTATTCTCGAAAGCTCGCAATCAGGCTTTTGAGAATAAAAACTATCCAG
The DNA here is from genome assembly GCA_947630335.1 of uncultured Sphingobacterium sp. Lineage (GTDB taxonomy): Bacteria > Bacteroidota > Bacteroidia > Sphingobacteriales > Sphingobacteriaceae > Sphingobacterium. The sequence continues at coordinate 10,239 of CANRHE010000061.1, read as the reverse complement.
AAGCAATTAAATTAAGTAAGCAAGCATTAAGTCAATCACCAAACTATACTGATATTGGGGTATTCTTAGGCCGTCTATATACATGGTCTGATCAAGTAGACTCTGCGCGAGTAGTGTTTAAAGAGTTAGAAGATCGGAAGGTACAAGATGAAGATTTTTTCTTAGCCTATGGTTCTCTAGAATATTGGAATGACAATCCAAAAAAAGCACTTGATATTGTGAATAAAGGATTAGTATATAACCCAAATTCCGAAGATTTATTATACCTAAAAGCTCGAATAGAATACAGTGAGGATCAATACGAAGAAGCAGACAAAACCTTATCAAGGCTCTTAGCTGTTGATGCAAAACATACGGAAGCCCGCGCATTGTCAAAAAGGATACAAGAATATACCTCCAAAAATGCAATTGGTTTGAGTTATAATTTTTCGCACTTTGATAAACAATTTGAGGATAATTGGCACATCGCTAGCATAAGTTATAGAAGACGTACAGCTATTGGTTCGGTTATATTCAAGACCAACTATGCTAACAAATTTGCCTCTAACGGACTTCAATTTGAATTAGAAGCATACCCTAGGATTTCTAAGATATTCTATATGTATGTTGGAGCAGGTTACTCTAACCATGTAGGTATATTTCCAAATTATAGATCAGGAGCTTCATTGTATGCGAACTTACCTAAAAGTTTTGAAGGTGAAGTTGGTTTCCGTCAATTATACTTCAGTAATAATCTATGGATGTATACTGCCTCTGTAGGAAAATATTATCAAAATTATTGGTTTAATTTAAGGACGTTTATTACACCTTCTGATAAAAACATTTCACATTCTTACACAGGAACTGTACGTTATTACACTAAAGGCGCTAATGATTATATTGGATTCATGGCGGGTACAGGGATAAGCCCAGATGATAGCCGTAGTTACTTATTAGGCGATAGGACATATAAGCTTAAAACATTCAAAGTTGGAGCCGATTACAATTTTTCTATAAAACGTACTAACTTATTCTCTATAGGTGCTACATATTTTAATCAAGAATATAAAATAGCAGAAAAAGGTAATCAAGTAGACTTTTCGATTAGTTATACCAAAACATTTTAACGTTTTGGTATAACTAATCGAAGAATGCTTGAAATGTACTATCTGGCATCACTTTTCTTTCATTAATAAACTTTTTATTAATTTTCTTGAATCGTTCGAAGCGTTGTTTTATTAGTTTTCGCTGCGATTCATCCTGTATCATTTCTTCATTCAAATTTGCATCTAACTTGTATAAGTTATCTTCGGAGAGATGAAAATTACCATAAACAAAATCAATTAACTGATTTTTACTTTGCATCATCGCCATTCCATTTGTCTTTGTAGAAACTCCTTCATCAAGTCCTCGTCCTATCCAAGTAACCTCCTCAGGTGTTTTTAATCCGTAGTTAAGCTTATAGAATGAAAGTATAGAAGGGGCTATATCGAGATGACTAACCGTATTCTTAAAGGTACGAGCACTCTTCAACAAGGGGGAGTAAATAATAAGCGGAACGTGAAATCTATCAATTTTAGTTTGTAGTGGAATCTCAGGCATAGCGTGATCGCCCGTTATAATGAAAATTGAATGCGCAAAGTCAGATCTTTTTTCATATGATTTGAAAAATGAAGATAACGCCTCATCAAAATTCATTACAGAAACGAGTTGTTTGCGATTATCTTTTGCCCATTTTAGATTTTCTTTGGTCAAGTCTCCCCTTTTTAATCGTTCATCAAAAAGTTGTTCATAATGTTTGACATTATTAATCATAAAAGGATTATGCGTAGATAATGTCAATAAAACATTAAAATATGGTTGGTTAGCGACTGTCTGGTCTAGCAAATATTTAGAAAAGACAGCTTGATCTTCATATCCCCAACTTTCGCCTCCACTGCCTTTGGGTAGTTTTCTGAATGTTGACGAATAAGAACTCTCCTCGACAATATGATCAACATTACTATACTCCATATAGTGTTTCATATTGTCAAAATCAGCGTTACCACCATAATAAAAACCCGTCTCAAATCCATTATATCCAAACACATTAAATAGATTAAAATGATTGGCAATGGTAGGTTCTTCAAGAAAGCCATGGGTACCAAATGGCAAAGAGCCTAATAAACTAGGAAGAACCGAGAAGGTACGGCCAGAAGTACTTAGGTTATTTGACCAATATAAAGACTGCGCTCTAAGGGAATCTACAAACGGTGTAAAACTACCAATGTAACCCGATGGAGTACTATAAGCGGCCCCTAATCCCTCTACGATGACAATAACTAAATTAGGTGTTACAGCAGACTTGTTAAAGTATTCACCCAACATGTCTTTAGTATCTTCAGGTCGTAATAGAGGAAAGTTATTAGTTTCATCAAAATTATCTTCTTCATTAAACAAAAATGCTAAATCAGCATTGTTTTCTAAATAGTTGGTGATATTAGAGTTCATAAAATATCCCATTTTACTCAATGAGGCATTTAAAGCAAACTCATCATGCAGATTTGCTTTAGCTCTAAAAATATCAGTGCTAATAAAAAATGAAAATAGACCCAATAATAAAACACTTACAATCGGGTAAATGTTCTTAGTTACTATTCTATTTATAAATCTATAAGGAGTGCCGATAATTAGAATTAAAAGAAATAATAACCCAACATTAGTAATACTTAGCATTCCGCTAGAATTTAAAATTTGTTTAGTTTCTTCTAAGGAGTAATAAAACATATCAGCTCCTAACAAATTTTTTGACTCTGAAAAATATAGAAAGAGAATAAACTGTAAGACAATTAAGGTCACAAAAGAAACTCGCAATAAAATATCCGCCCAATATTTACTCAACAAGGTAAACAGTAGATATAATAATGCTAATACGGCAACTATCTGGAATGCAACCCAGCTATTTTCGATAAACAATGATATGGCGATGGATGAATTACTTAATTGTCCAAAAACATGTCCATACCACCAGAACTCTATACCTGTACTGATCAAATACAGCAGAATGAAAAGAAAGGCACTTGGCGCAAAACTCTTTAAAACTTGAACAAGATAAAAGGATAAGTTCTTGTTCCACGGTTCGTCTTTGGCACCTTGTTGAAAACCTTGTCGGGTCATTTCACCCCAGCTATGTTGCTTTTTAAAATAGTCTATTGTTCCCTGAACCCCGGCTTTAACAACAATAGGATGAAAATAGAACGGTTCTAATATAGCTGTAGCAACTAGCTTAGAAAGATCTTTACGTTTAGTATAAACTTGGTAGCCTACTAAATCTACTAAAACTGCATAGATAGAGTATAAAATACCTGATGCGATGACCAAGCTAAACAATGCAAAAAAGAAAGGCCAATTAATAATCCCTAATAATAGGAAAACTATAAAAACGATATAACCAAAGAACTCTACAAGTGGTCCTAAAAACTCAAAGAAAAACCAGTAAGGCATACTCACCATTCCTAATTTACCACACTTAGGATTGAACATTAGCTTTCTATGCTTCCATAGAGTTTCCATTGTACCGCGCATCCAGCGGTTCCGTTGCTTCCTTAGCACTTCTTTGCTCTCAGGGACTTCAGTCCAACATAATGGGTCAGGAATATTAACAACCTCATACGGCAGTTTTTCTTCTTCCATATAACGTCGCATACGGACTACCAACTCCATGTCTTCACCAACTGTATTTTTGTCGTAACCACCACAAGCCAATACAATTTCTTTATCAAATGCACCAAACGCTCCTGATATTAGAATCAGGCCCGAAGCTCTTGACCATGCCATTCGTCCTAATACAAAAGCTCGAATATATTCTAAGGCTTGAGTACGCCCTAGCCAGGTCTTAGGCAAGTTAATATCTGTTATCTTACCATTCTCAACTTTGCAGTTGTTTGCTAATCGAATGACTCCTCCACAAGCGATAACACGTTTTTCACTTTGTTCAAGAAAAGGTTTGGCTAATTTTAGAAGAGCATCTTGCTCTAGTATACAATCTACGTCAATACATACTATATAATCTCCAGAAGAAATATTAACCCCTACATTCAAAGCATCTGCTTTTCCGCCATTTTCTTTATCCACCACTAAAAGCTTTTTAAAAGCCGGATTCTTACTTTTATAAACTCCGCGAATTGGTTTGGTTTCTAAATCACCTTGAACATAAAACGAAACTTTCTCTAAATCATAAGCTTGAATCAACTTATCTATTGAATCATCTTTACTACCGTCATTGACAATAATAATCTCAAGATTATGGTAGTACAACGAGAGTAAAGAACGTACATTATCAACGATAGTCATTCCTTCATTATAGGCTGGTGCTATTAGGCTAAATTTAGGGGCATTAGGATTAGTAACGATAAGATTATAATCCGTAAAAATATTGGAATGTTTATACTTTAACACAGCACCATATGCATAGAAACCTATCCATGAATAAATAATAAAAACAGCTAGCGAGTATAATAAAAACACCCAAATAACGACTTCATATACGATATCTGCAAACTCTACCATACTTTTTCTTGCAAAACGTGCTTGATTATTAAATTAAGTGAAGGATTCATATTCTCATCAAGAATTAATTCTTTTAAATAATTTTCATGGCCTAAAATAAATAAGACCTCTGCGGATAATATTTTTATCCTAGCGTCAACATTCACAAACAATTGGTCTTTTAAAAAAGTAATAGTATCAGCATCCTTAGATAACTTAAATACTTTTAAAATTTGAATTTGTACTTCAACTGACTGATGTTGAAATCTTTCAATCAATAAAGAAATCGTTGTATCGTCTTCCAAAGACTGTAAACTGATAATCGCTTGTTTTCGGACAGATATTGATGCGTTATCCAATAATGAAATTATATACTTAGAACAAGAAAGTAGCTGAAACTGTGTTATTAATCTCAAAACAAATATAACTACAGTAGGATTATTACTTTGTAACCATTTTTCAATTTTACTTTCATAATCCTCTGAAAGATCTTTCATTGATTTTAACAATCTAATTTGCTGCCAATCAGACAAAGGAGTCTCCAGATTATCTAAAAAAAACAACCCATCGAAACCTTTGAAATTAACCAAGGCATATTGTGCTTCTTGATAAACTTGTTTATCAGGGTGATTGACCAATTGTAATAACATAGGGATAATATTATCCACGCGCATGGATGTTAATTCCAAAATCCCTCCTGATATTAAATATGGCTGCTTTCTATTAATTTTTTTCCATGCATCAGCTTCTAAGTGAAAACCATGGAATAGTTCGTAGACTTCATGCTGTGCATGGCCCGAAAAAGATTGATTGGAAGATACTAGAGCTGTAAGGAATAAATTCCGAAAGGAATCAGACCTCAAATAAGATGCGAAAACCGCATCCTTCTCTGCATCCTCGTATCCCTCAATGATTGTGTCAGTAATTTTTCGCTCAATGATTTCGGTCCAAGCCTTATTATTTTGAATAGAGCGATATTTATGAATGCTATACAAAAGTACAATGACAATCAAACAAACTACCAAAGCTAATACCACAATGATAGCAACAAACAATTCATGAAGGGTAATCTCTAGTGCCATTAATACTTAAAAACAATAAATCATTTGATTAATCTTTTAATCCGTAACAACAGTTCATTAGGGCTAAATGGCTTGACCATAAAGTCAGATGCACCCATGTCAAAAGCTTCAACGACCACTTCCTCTTGCCCCATACTGGACAACATAATTATTGGCGTATCCTTACCCATTGCCTTCATCGCAGAAAGTATTTCAATTCCGGAAGCGAAAGGCATCATGATATCAGAAATGATAAGATCAAAATCTTCTTCTTTAATTTTATCAATAGCCTCTTTACCATTACGCGTCAAAACAACTTCATACCCTTCCTTTAGTAACTTATGCTCTATCGTTCTTAAAATCAACTCATTGTCTTCAGCAACTAAAACCAACATTTCCTTTTTATTTTTTTATTTGTTTAATTAAATTAATTCCAATTCCTATATCCGTATTAATTGATGTCATGTGGTTACGTACTTCATCCACTGATAAATCGCGTTCTATGAGTTCGCGTTCTAAATTCAAACAGGACTCTGTAAGCTTAAAAAGACCTGAAGTTGCTGCAGTACCTCTAAGCTTGTGTAAACTTGCTTTCATACCACTACTATTCATAATATTTGCTTCTTCATTCAATATTGCGGCCGTTTGATTAATCTCTGACAAAACAAGCTCCAAAAAATATTCTCTAAAACTATCATCGCCTCCAACTTGCTCGTTGAGGGCATCAAGGTTTAAATAATCTTCTGAATTAATTGTTTGCACGTCTTCTCCTCCTTTCATATGCAAGCCAATAGTTTCTTCTAAATCCTTCTGCCTAATAGGTTTTGCTAGAAAACCCGACATACCATTGATTAAACATTTCTCTCGTTCGCCAACCACATTACCCGCTGTAACACCTATAATTGGGGTATCAGCATAACCGGCTAACTTACGAATATTTTTGGTAGCTTCGACACCATCCATAACAGGCATCTGAACATCCATTAAAATCAGATCAAAAGAATCTTTCATACAGGCTTCTACTGCTTCAAGACCATTTTCTACTTGCACAAGTGTGGCCTTGGGCATAAGTCCTGTCATAATGTGCATATTTAGCGCCATATTTACGGGATTATCATCCGCTAACAATACTTTTAGATTTTGATCATAAATAGAATCTCCAACCTTGATAGCTGTATTCAAGTCAACCTTTAATTGGTCCTCTTTGTTTTGTAAAACTACACGTTTCATCATATCGTATAGTTCATTTGATTTAATTGGCTTCATTAAACAGAAAGAACGCTCTTCTTGCCTAAAAGTATTAATAACCTCATGCTCCTCTGAAGAAGTATGTAAAACAATAAGTGGCACCAATTCTCCTTGATTATTGAATAACTCTTTTATTTTATCAATAGTCTCTAATCCAGATAGAATAGGCATATGGTAATCCATCAATATCGTATCAAAACGATCCCCACGCATCAACATTTGAAGAGCCTCTAATCCACTGGATGCTAGTACGCACTCAATACCTTTGAAAGAAAGCATGTGTTCCATAATAGTTCGATTCGCTGAGTTGTCATCGACTACTAAAACTCGCTTTATTTGCTCTAATTCTGCATCATCCTGAAGAGTAGAATATTCACAGTCTAATTCCAAATCAAAGAAAAAAGTAGAACCTTTATTCAATTCGCTTTCAAGAAAAAGCTTACTCCCCATATACCGCAGTAAATTATTAGAAATAGTCAATCCTAGACCTGTACCTCCATATTTTTTACTGACCGAACTATCTTCTTGGGTGAAAGCATCAAAAATACGCTGTTGCTTATCTATTGGAATGCCAATACCTGTATCTCGAACAGAAAAACGTAATACAATCTTATCTTTGTCAATTCGTTTCTTTTCAACTTTTAATTCAATCTCCCCACCTTCCGTAAACTTCACAGCGTTTCCTAATAGATTAACTAAAATTTGTTTGACTCGCACTTCGTCAATCCAGATAAAATTAGGGAGCCCAAGCTCTATATTAAGTAGTAATTCAATGCCTTTACGCTGCGCCTGATACAAAACGACATTAATAACTTGATTAACCATTTCATAGACATCATACTTATCGACATAGAGTTCTAACTTTCCTGATTCTATTTTCGAAAAGTCAAGAATATCATTAATGATGTTTAATAATGTATTTCCAGATTCATTTATATAATGCAAGTATTGCAATTGAACCTCACTTAATGGCGTTTTCATTAACAAATCCGAAAAACCTATTACACCATTCAAAGGGGTACGAATTTCGTGACTCATATTTGCTAAAAACTCAGACTTTGTTCGGTTGGCAATATCTGCTAATCGTTTGGCTGTTCGTAGCTCTTCGTTTGCTTTTACTGTATCCGTAATATTCTGTATCTGGATAATAATACCACCAATTGTATTATCACTTAGGTACCATGGTCTTACTTCCCAATCATAATGCTGCGGTTCTTCAGATTCATTTTTAAATATAACCTCATCTCTATTTTTATAAATCTTTCCTTGTAGCGCTTCAATATAAATTCTTTTACGCTCAGGAGGTATTTCAGGAAATAGTGTATGTAAATTTTGGCCAACAACAGACTGCTCATTCTTATGAAAATCTTGTATCCATTGATTGCTGACAGATACGCAATTAAAATCTCTGTCAAACATGGCAACACTAGCGGGTACATTACTTACAAATGCACGAAGCATTGCTTGTTTATTCTCCAATTCTAAATAGACTTTCTTACTGCGATCGATATCTTGAATAATACCGTACACGCGTTTGCATCTATTATTTTCAAACTCGGGTATTCCCTTTACTCGAACCCAAATTAGTTGATTTTGAGCTGTTAAGATCCTTAATTGCAAATCATAAGATACTCCTTCTTCAACTGCACGAGTATACGCTGCTATTAACCTTTCTTGACTTTCTAAATCATAAAAATTTATTGAACGAGTAAAATCAGGTTTAAAATCTTTATCTACGCCATGAATCACTTTAGCAGAATCAGACCATGTCACAATATTTGTATCCAAATCAATCTCCCAAGCCCCCACTTGAGCAACTAAATTAGATTGCTCCAACGTCTTTTGTGCTCTCCTTAATTCTCGTTCTAATTTGATACGTTCCGTCATATTTAAAGCCGTACTAACTACATAGGCTACACCATCACTATCAACATCTAATATATTATTATACAACCAATAATTGATTTCTCCATCTTTAGCACGTATAACCATCATTCCAGTATCCTCTTTATTCTCTTCTATACGTTTCAAATAATCATCGACACCAGTTACATTAGCCTCCACTACCAAATCTCTAAGATTGAGACTCGTAATCTCTTCTTTACGATATTTTAAATTTTCCCTTCCCTTTTCATTGACAGAAAGAATATTACCCTCTAAATCGTGCATACTCATCAAGCCAATTGAATTTTCGAAAAAATTACGGAAACGTCTTTCTGAGTTTTCTAACTTGGTTCTTTCTTCAATTTCTGTAGTTATATTTCTACCAAATGCAAAAATTTCCTTATTCGATGGATTAAGCTTAAAATACCACTCAATAATTATGTCACTTCCATCTAGGATGTCCTTATGCGTTCTAAATGATACAGTACAATTATTTTCATTTAATTCCTTCAAATGGTCCTCGACATTATTATCCCCCAAAACCTTAACAATTGACATATCAATTACCGCAGAAGATTTTACGTTTAACAGTTCTTCAAATGAAGGATTCACTATCTTAATCTTATAGCTATCATCAAGAACACACATTAAATTATTGGAGACGTCAAAAACTTCTTCAAAATAAATAGATTGTTTGTTTCTCTTTTTACTTAAGAGAAGTTTTGAAACTGCTTCCCCCAACTGCTTAAGAGAGTCTAATTGTTTATCTGAAAGCGTTTTAGGGATATAATCGATAACACAAATTGTACCTAAGGCATAACCTTCTTCATCCATTATAGGCACACCTGCGTAAAAGCGAATCCCTCCTGCTTTAACAAGTGGATTTGATGAGGAACGGGGATCATTAAAAGTATCTTCAATAACCATAACATTCCGACTCATAATGGTGTACTGACAAATCGTATGACGTCGATCGACACTATCTAATTCCAATCCAACACAACTTTGAATAAACTGTGTTTCTTCTTCCATCATAGCTATTAATGATGAAGGACAATCTGTAATCAGGCACGCTGCTTGAGCAAAGACATCCAAACTAGGCTCTTTGCCAAGTCCATGAAGATCATATAAATGTAAGCGCTGAATACGTTCAACTTCATTGTCAGGGAATGGATAATGCTCCATAGTGAATGTAATTATAATTATGTGCTGTATTTAATATGTGAAATTAAGAAATAACATTAATCTAACCGTTAAAAATCACGTTTTATTAAAATAATTATTCATAACTTTTAGTTTAATTTAAAAGTATGCTCTGATTTTTATACCACAATGCTTGTGCTGAAAAATAAACATTTATTTATTTCAACAAGTAAGTAATACGAAATCAAAACTTTACATAATTTAATGAGATAATTTCAAAGAAAAGCTATAATTTATTTTGCACATGTTATAAATTTTTCTACCTTTGCATCACTTCAAACAACGAAGGGTAATCGAAATAACGATTAAGATTCCGTAGCTCAGCTGGTAGAGCAAT
>CANRHE010000060.1 GCA_947630335.1 uncultured Sphingobacterium sp. | reverse complement strand
ACTACTTTAGCATTTACGCCTAATTCTTGAATGTACTTTTTGTGATCTTTTTGTTTTTTCATCTGAGGTCTGATCATGAAAAAATAAAATACAACGATAATCAATACCATAGGTAAGAAACTCATTATACTACTTCCTCCTGCTGCCTGCAATAAAATTGTTGCTATCATATTATTTAATTAGTTATTATTCGATATTTAACCCTCTACTATACCTTTAATTTGAACAGTAGTAACTCTATTTTCTGCATTTGAAATTATTGTTACGATTTTTTGTTGATTACCAACCTGACCTTTACTGTCGAAAGAAACTTTTATCTCTCCTTCCTTTCCTGGTAATACTGGCTCTCTAGTATAATCTGGTGTAGTACACCCACACGACGCAGATACCTGCGCTAAAATTACTGGCGCCTCTCCCGTATTTTTAAATTTAAAAATATGCTCTACAATTTCGCCTTCTTTTACTTGACCAAAGTCATAGCTCGCATTCTCAAATTCAATTACACCTGATGCCGTATTAGCTGTACTATCCACAGTCTCCTGCTGATTGGTGGCTATTTCATTTGTACTGGTACTATTAGTTTTACTTTCATTTGAACAAGAAGCTAGGAAAGCTACTGTCGCTGTTAAAAATAGAAATTTTTTAATCATTATCTAGTCTTTTAGTCCTCTACCTGCTTTATTAATACGTCCTTCTTTTGTTAAGTCCGCTAATATTTTATCCAAAATACCATTGATAAAAGTATTACTTTTCAAGGTACTAAAAGTTTTGGATAATTCAATATACTCATTGATGGTAACTTTAACGGGAATAGACGGAAAGTTTATCAATTCACTGATAGCCATACGCATTAATAGAATATCCATCAAAGCAATACGATCCGCTTCCCAGTTTTTAGTTTTAGCAGCTATTAATTCTTGATATTCGTCAGCATAACGAATAGATGTTCTCAAAAGTTCTTCAATAAATTCTTCGTCTTCACTCCAATTGGGTGTTAAGTCTGCTAACTTATTCTGAGCGGGATTTTCAGAACTGAAATTTTTAAACGTCTTTGCAATCATCGCCTGCAAAACCTCTTTATCAACTGACCAATTGATAAATTTCTCTTCAAAAACCTGTTCAATATCTACAGATTTCAAAATGATCTTTTTAAAGATATACTTTATAATATCTTTTTCAGCGTGTATACTACGATCATCCTGAGATAAATATTCTAAGTAAGCCTCAGAATCTTTTAACTGTGCAAAAATGGAGCGAACAATTTCTGGATCAAATTCCCAAGATACTTTATACTTTTTTACTAACTCTAAATAGGTACGATTTTGACGTAGCGACTCTATGAAGGTATTTGTATTTAACTTTGCAGTTAACATTTTATCCTTCTCTGTTGGTAAAAATTTGGCTGCGCGACTTTCTGCATCCAATACAACATATTCTGCCACCTCATCCAAAAGATTCAATGTCCAAATATACATTTCATTGACTTCTTCAACATTTTTGAATAAAGCCTTTTGAAAATCTTTAATTTGTTTATCATCGGATAAACTGTACGCATAAAGCGTTTGTAATACCTTAACTCTAAGGTGTCTTCTGTTTAACATAGTATAAGAACGAATTTATCTAAGAACGAATTTGTATTAAGAAAAAACATTTATGATCTTCTTAATTTAGAGATGTCTGCTATTCGACGTTCAGCCAGCTGTTTAGCAGCATCATAAGTCGCTATGCCATCTTCTCTTGACTTTTGCAAAACTTGCCTAGTAGCGCTGTATATATTACGAATCAGTGATTCTGTACGTTCGCTACCATAGCCTTCTAATTCCGAAAAACAACTAATCAATGCTCCTGAATTAATTAAAAAATCTGGAGTAAATAATATATTATGCTCTTTTAATAATTGAATAGTTTCGAATTCATTTTTAAGTTGATTATTTGCAGATCCTGCAATAATCTTGCACCTCATTTTAGGTACTGTATCTGGATTTACGGTACCTCCTAAAGCACAAGGCGCATACACATCTACGTCCAACTCATAACTTGTCGAATATTGAATAGGTTCAGCCTTATATTTAGTAGCTACTTTCATTTTGCGCTCCTCTGTCATGTCCGAAACATACACACGTGCATTTTCATTACGCAACATAGATACCAATTGCTCTCCAACAGCTCCCACCCCCTGTACCGCTATTTTGCGACCTGCTAAAGTATCGTCACCATATAACTCTTTTATTGATGCTTTGATCCCATAAAACACACCTCTAGCAGCAAACATAGTCGTATCACCTCCCCCATTCATTGACGTTGGAAGCCCTGCTACATATTGTGTCTCTGCGTGAATATACTCCAAATCTTTTTGCGTAGTGCCAACATCAATAGAAGCAATAAAATTACCATTTAATCCTTCTATAAACCTACCTAAACGACGCATCATTACCTCGGTCTTATCATTACGATTATTCCCGATGATAATAGCACTACCTCCACCTAAATTTAATCCAGCTAAAGAAGCCTTATATGTAATAGCTTTAGACAGACGTAAGGCATCTTCAATAGCTTCTTCTTCGGAATCATAAGGTAGCATTCGCACACCACCTATCGCAGGACCAAGCGTAGTATCATGTATAGCTACAATCGCTTTCAATCCTACCGAAGGATCATTACAGAAGTATAGATTTTGATGCTCAGAAGAGCTCATTAAATCAAAAATCGACAATTTTTGCATGATTACTTAAATAATAGTGTTAGGTAATGTTTTGCATTACAAAAGTAAAAAATAATTTTGCTTAATAGGTCATTTATTTAAATATATAACACATGCATAACTACCTAAAGCCTGTATATTTTTAAATTAAAGCTGTACCTTTGCTTAGATACGAGTATATATGAAAGATCTTGCGTACCTCAATAAGTATTTTTATAAATATAAATGGAAACTGATACCTGGTGTCATTTTTGTAATTATCTCAAATTATTTCGGAATCTTGCCTGCCAAAGTAATTCGAGTAGCATTTGACCTTGTAAAAGAGAATATCGATCTATATAAGATGTTTGACGGATTCGACCGTCAACAATTAATATATCAAATTTTTGGAAGTAGCGTTCTCTTCTTTGGCCTAATAGTACTTTTATTAGCTATTTTAAGAGGTGTATTTCTTTTTTTGATGAGACAGTCCATCATTCTAATCTCTCGACATATTGAATATGATCTGAAAAATGAAATTTACAAACATTACCAAGCCTTAGATTTTTCATTTTTTAGAAAAAATAAGACTGGGGATCTAATGAATCGAGCAACTGAAGATGTGAATCAAGTTCGAAACTATTTGGGACCAGCGATAATGTATGCCATTAATACCGTTACCTTGTCAGTGATGGTGATCTATGCGATGTGCGAAGTTAACACGACATTAGCCGCTTATGCATTAATACCCATCCCAATCATCTCCGCATTGATATTATTAGTAAACAAAACTATTAATAAAAGAAGCACACAAATCCAAAAGCAACTTTCTAAACTATCATCTTTTGTGCAAGAAACATTCTCGGGTATAAGAGTCATCAAAGCTTATAGTAGAGAAAAAGATAAAATGGATGTTTTTAATAAAGAAACAAATATCTATAAGGACTCTGCTTTAGCGTTAGTAAAAGTTCAAGCATTTTTCTTTCCATTAATCATTTTCTTAATAGGTTTTAGTACAATTATCACAGTTTATGTCGGTGGTATAGAGGTCAATAGAGGTTCTATAACTGCCGGAAATATTGCCGAGTTTATTATTTATGTAAATCAGCTTACATTCCCTGCTATGTCACTAGCTTGGGTCACCTCTTTGATTCAAAGAGCTGCTGCTTCACAAAAAAGGATTAACGAATTCTTAAAAACCAAATCAACTATTATAAACGGGACTATTACCAAACAAATTAATGGTGATATACAACTACGTCAGGTTTCTTTCACCTACACTGAAAATGGGGTCCAAGCATTAAAGAATATTAACATCAATATAAAAAAGGGAGAAACGCTCGCTATAATTGGAAAAACGGGTTCTGGAAAGACTACATTAGCAAATATAATAATGCGTATGTACGATGCTACACAAGGAGAAATCTTGTTTGACAATGTTAATATCAAAGATTATGACATTAATAGTTTACACACTCAAATAGGTTTTGTACCTCAACAAGTTTTTCTATTCTCGGACACTATCGCTAATAATATTGCCTTTGGCCTAGATAATGTTGATCAAACTAAAGTAGTACAAGCCGCAAAAGACGCAGCCGTATATAACAATATCATCGGTTTTGAGAATGGCTTTGACACGCATATTGGAGAACGGGGAATAACATTATCTGGAGGTCAAAAACAGCGTTTATCAATCGCTCGTGCGTTAATAAAAGATCCTCAAATTTTGATTTTTGATGATTGCTTATCTGCTATTGATACAAAAACAGAAGAGGAAATCCTCCATAATCTTTCCCGTATTATGAGCGATAAAACAACAATATTTATTGCACACCGTATTTCTACTATTAAAAATGCAGACCATATTATTGTTTTAGACGAAGGTGAAATCGTAGAACAAGGTACGCACAACGAACTATTGGAAATGAATGGAGAATATGCTAATCTTTTTGAGAAACAACTTTTACAGAGTATAGAAGAATAGGAATTAGTCAAAAAATACTTGTTAAATATTAAATATTGACTATATTAGTTTTTATTAACGATCATTCAGAATATTTAGCATACTGATTGGGGCTTTAGCTCATTTGGCTAGAGCGCTTCGCTGGCAGTGAAGAGGTGATCGGTTCGAATCCGATAAGCTCCACAAGGTAAAATATTAAAGAGGTAAATATCATCTATTTACCTCTTTTTTGTTTATTTAATCTTACCTACAACTACTTTAAGCAAATCATCATAGTTAAGATATTTCTGAGCAATATCTAGTACTTTATCAGAATTCATCGATTGAACAACATCTGTATAAAATTGATAATAATTAAGATCTAAATTAGAGAAATAGACAGACTTAAATTTATCAACATGGGAGAACAAACTTTCTAAACTACCTAACAGAACACCTTGCATATAATTACGCACAAGGTCAATCTCATTTTCACTAGACTTTTCGTTAGTTATTATTGTAAATTCTCTTTCGATCTCCTCAAGAGTTTTTTGGGTAACATCGACACCTACTTCCGACGCTATAGTAAAAAAACCTGTATGCTTTAAGCTAGCAATTGCAGACCCAATACTATAAGTATATCCTTTATCTTCTCTAATATTTCGCATCAAACGTGACCCAAAGAAACCACCTAATAAGGTATTAACAAATTGTAATGCAGGAAAGTCTTCATGAGAGCGACTAATTGATAATGACCCTAAACGAATAGCAGATTGTAAGGCATCAGATTTATCCTCGGTTATAAGAATTCCGGTATTAGGAATAACCCTATTAAAATGATCTTTTAAAAGTAATCCTTTTCGCCCCCATTCTTGACCAAATAAATCATTAACAAGTTGTAAAATATCTTCATCAACATTACCTGCAATAAATAAGGTACAATTTGATGGCTGAATCTGAATGTTATATAAATCCAATAAACCGTCTCTATCGATAGTATCAAAAGCTAAGGCACTAGGAAGCTCTCCATACCTACTGTCTCCAAACAAGTTTTTATAAAATATACGCCTAGCTAGAAAATCATTCTTACGAAAGGATATTTCTAGTGATTGTTTTTGATTACGTACATATGTTTCTAATTCTTTTTGCGGAAAAATGGAATCTGTTAGGATATCCAATACAATAGGAAGCACTTTATCTACATACTTATGCATTGTATAAAGTGTAAGTGCTGTGTGATCAAAGCTATACTCAGACATTAAGTAAGCTCCATAGAAATCTACATCATCCGCGATCTGTGCACTCGTGCGTCTAGAAGTTCCCTCTCTAAGCATAGCCGAAAGTGCTGCATTCAGCAAGGCTAACTTAGAGTCATCAAAATAATTATTAAATACAAACTCAAATTTTATCAACTCAATATCTGCAGAATGAAATACAAAAGCTTGTAAACCATTAGGGTACTTGATAGAGTCTGGTTCATGAATACTCAACTTTTTTATGGGTTGAAATTTGGGAGCTATTTCTCTATTCACCATCGTGTCCTCCTTTTGATTTATATAGCAAAGTAGATGAATTCTCCTTCACAAAAATTGACTGTGCTAATGTTTTAATGTCGTCTGCACTAACATTTAAATACTTATTGACTTCTTTATTGTAATCATCAGCGTCACTTATAGCTTCGTAATAAGCTAGGTTCATAGCCTTGTCCAAAATTGACAGTTCTGAAAATAAAAGTGTTGATTCAATCTTATTTTTCACTTTTTGTAACTCTTCTTCATCCACCAGTTCCTCCTTTATAAGCTCTAGCTGATTCCAAATAGCCAGTTCTGCATCTGCTAAAGAGATACCATTCAAAATCTTCCCTTCAATAACAAACAAGTTAGGATCAATGCTTCCCATTACATAAGCATTTATCTCACTAAAAAACGGGGTATCTTTAACTAAAGTTCGATACAACCGAGAAGATGAACCGCGGGAGAGGATATCAGAAATCAGATCCATAGTTTGATAATCTTTATCTAAACGCGCTGGACCATGAAAAACAATATAAATACTATCTACAGGTACATCAGCCATTACCTCTTCTCGCCTTTCTTCTTCTTGCTGTGGTTCAATAGGAAGAGATCGAACAACCTCCTCACCTCTTGGGATATCAGCGAACCATTTCTCTGCCAAAGATTTTACTTGATCATAGTCAACATCGCCTGCGACTACCATTACCGCATTATTAGGGCTGTAATATTGCTTAAAGAAATTCTTCACATCCTCCATTTGAGCATCTTCTATATGACTTATTTCTTTGCCAATAGTAGCCCAGCGATAAGGATGCTTTTTATATGCTAGAGGTCTTAATTTGAGCCATACATCACCGTATGGTTGGTTTAAATAGCGTTGTTTGAATTCTTCAATAACAACCTGACGTTGTACCTCTAAACTCTTTTCACTAAAAGCTAGACTCAACATACGATCACTCTCCAACCAAAATGCCGTTTCTAAATTATTAGCTGGTAATGTCAAATAATAATTGGTTATATCATTACTAGTGAATGCATTATTCTCTCCTCCCACAAGTTGTAATGGAGCATCATAGCTCGGTATATTGACAGAGCCGCCAAACATTAAATGCTCAAATAAATGAGCAAAACCAGTTTGTTCTGGTAACTCATCTCGCGCCCCTACTTTATATAAAATATTCACTACAGCCATCGCCGTACTGTGGTCCTCATGAACCAAGACTGTTAAACCATTATCTAGTTTAAATCGTTTAAAACTGACCATTTTGCTTATAATTTAACCTATCCAATTAACGCCTTTTTTCAATAAATCAAGGGTATGTTGTTCAGCAGAACCCTCCTTTGCTTTAAAATCATAAACCCAATTGGCTTGAGCAGGCAAACTCATCAATATAGATTCTATACGACCATTCGTCTCTAAACCAAATTTGGTACCTGAGTCGTAAACCAGATTAAATTCTACATATCGACCGCGACGCAACAATTGCCAATCCTTCTCTTCTTGAGAAAAAGATTTATTTCTATTACGATTGACTAATTCTATATAGGTAGGCGCAAAGGTACGACCTAAATCACAAGAGAAATTAAATATTTCTTCATAAGTAAGTCCTGTCTTTTCAGGTGTTAGCTTATCATAGAAAACACCTCCTATGCCTCGTGTTTCATTTCTATGTTTTATAAAAAAGTAATTATCAGCCCACACCTTAAAGTCATCATAAAATGTACTAGCATGTTTATCACATACTGTTTTCATTTGTTTGTGAAAAAACCTTGCATCATCTTCAATGACGTAATGAGGAGTCAAATCTATACCACCACCAAACCAACGAATATTTTCATTAAGCTCGAAATAACGAATATTCATATGTATGATAGGGATATGTGGGTTACTGGGGTGTATAACAATAGAAACACCAGTCGCAAAAAACTGGTCTTCTTCAACTCCAAATGCCTTTTTTATAGGCTCGGGTAATTGACCATGAACAGCCGAAAAATTAACTCCACCTTTTTCTATTATATTACCATTTTGAATAATTCGAGTACGTCCCCCTCCGCCACCATCTCTTTCCCAAATCTCTTCTTGAAATTTGCTTTTACCATCTAAAACTTCTAATGCGGCACAAATTTCATCTTGAATCCGCTGATATTCTTCAGCTATCCTCTCTCTATTCATCATTCTATATAAAGTTATTTGCTAATTTAGCGACTTCAATACTCGCTGGTTGATGGTTATATAATACTTGATATACCATATTACAAATAGGCATATCCAAATTATGTTTCTTAATTATTGACTGAATACAGCCAGAAGCATAGTAGCCTTCAGCTACCATATTCATTTCTAATTGTGCAGATTGAACGGTATATCCTTTACCTATCATATTGCCAAAGGTGCGATTACGACTAAACTGTGAATAGGCAGTAACTAATAAATCTCCCAAATAAGCTGACGCTTTGATATCACGAGACATGGGAGATAAAGCATTCACAAAGTACTCCATTTCTCGCAGCGCATTGGAAACAAGTACTGCTTGAAAATTATCACCAAATCCTAAACCATGGCAAATACCTCCAGCCAAGGCATAAATATTCTTTAAGACTGCACCATATTCTACACCCATGGTATCAGAAGAAAGAATAGTTTTAATGTAATGATTTGCAAATAATCTTGCACAGTCAGACGCTACACGCTTATCCGAACAAGCAAAGGTCAAATAAGACAGCCTTTCTTGCGCAACTTCTTCAGCATGACACGGACCTCCAACGACGACGATTTTGTCTAAAGGAACCTGATAATAGGTAACTAAAAAATCAGCAATAGCAATATTTTCATCTGGAATAATACCCTTAATCGCCGACACCACTGTTTTTCCTGCAAAATCCTCTGCTGTAACATCGATTAGAGCATCTTTCAAATAAGCTGCAGGTGTATTTAAAACAACGACGTCAGACTGGTGAATAACATCTTTAGCACGAGTATATATATTTTCAGAAGCTACTTTTATTTCGACAGCAGATAGATAAGATGGATTATGTTTATATTTGACAATATACTCTTTATCTTCCTCTTTTCGTACCCACCAAATTACTTTTTTATCTTGACTACTATCAGTCAACATCTTAATCATTGCTGTAGCCCAACTGCCACTACCTAATATACCAATTTTCAAAATAGATTTTTCGCTCATTTAGACAAAGATACTTATTTTTGGTATCTTGAAAAGTTATCATTAATTCAAATTGCTAAGCGAATGTCAAAATCAGAAAAAGATAAGATGGTCTTGGGTGAGCCCTATTTTGCAAACACCAAAGAAATTGCTCAACTAAGATTAAATGCGCAGCGTATTTGTCATAGGTACAACCAAGTAGACCCTAAAAATTATAAAGAACGAAAATCAATCATCAAACAACTTTTCTCTTCCACTACAAAAATGTTTCTTATTGAACAACCGTTTTATTGTGACTATGGTTTTAATATAGAAATTGGCAACAACTTTTACGCTAATTATCATCTCACTATTTTAGATGGTGCTCCTGTCCAAATTGGAGATAATGTCATGCTCGGCCCCAATGTATCCATTTACACTGCAGGTCACCCTATCCATCATGAAATTAGAAATACAAGCTTAGAGTATGCACTTCCTGTTATTATCGGAGACAATGTATGGGTAGGTGGCAACGTAGTAATAAATCCAAATGTTACAATAGGTGATAATACAGTAATTGGCTCAGGATCAGTAGTCACCAAAAACATTCCTTCAAATGTGGTAGCAGCAGGTAATCCTTGCAAAATAATACGAAAAATAACAACAGAAGATAAAGAATATTACTATCAAAAAAGAAAAATTTCTGAATTTGAAATTGAGTTATAACACACAAAAAAAGAATCCTGGAGTGGGGAACTCCAGGATTACCAAACCAATTATTAATCTAAATTATGAAATAGTGTGTATTTCATGAGCAAATAACGGTATAGAATCTCAAAATATTCTAATAAAAAATATTTTTTAACACAATTTTAACATTCATAAACTTACCACAAGTAATATTAGTTAAATATCTAACTATCAGATAAAATATATTATAGACCATACTCTGCCTTAATAGTTATATTAGCAGTTTTAAAGCGAGAAGTAGTATTAAATACGCCACCGTATGAATACTCTTCATTATCATTTTGCCCTGTTATCTGAAAAACTCCCAAATCGGCCTTCTGTAAAGCACCTAGTGATATTCCTGCTTCCTTAGCAATATTAGCAGCTCTAGCTTTGGCGTTTAATGAAGCCTCCCCAATAAGTGATAGTTTAAGATCTTCTAGTTTAGAGTAATAATAGCTAGGTTCATTGGAAGTTAGTTCTATTCCTTTGGAAATTAAATCGGATATTTCTCGGGAAGCATTATCTACTTTATCCAATTCGGAAGATTCAATCTTCACATTTTGTGAAAGATTATAACCTGTAAAAATACCATAACTATTTCCATTAGCATCTGTTTGATAGGAGAAATCTTTCGAAATATTAATAGCGCTAAATAGAATTTCATTATCCTTAATTCCTTTTTCTATTAAAAACTGCCTAACCATTTCACGATCACTTTTCAGGCTTTTAGAAGCGTCACTCAGGCTCATAGATTTTTGAATAAAAGTAGCAGACCATTTAACAATATCCGCCTCAAAATCTTGTTTAGCATTACCAGTTACACTAATTGTATGCCCTACCTTATACTTATATTTATAAGCATTAGCAAGTACCAAAGATGTGATGATAAGTCCTATGGACGCAATAATTGAAATGATTATTGAGGTTGATTTCATAATTAAAACATGTTAAACTAGTAAACTTATTAAGAACAAATCCAGCACAACAATTGTTTGAATTAAAAAATCTACCTTATTCACTATAAATTAGAATGGGAAATTGAGGTCTTTATGGGGTCTGATGAAACCTATTAGCCCTCTTAAATGTTCCTAAATCATTAAATCGCACCCCATACTTCTTAAGTATATTTTGAGCCTTCTTACGACCAATATGACGAACGTAAAAAGTTTCATTCACAACAAAGTGATGTATACTGTGTGTCCAACCAAAGAAAAAACAAAAAAATTGAAATGGAAAAGTCCACCAGCTCGTAAGAACTTGAGTCTGTTCTATCACATTACCATCTTCCACATCACCAAAGTAATGCATATTAGACGTAATAAAGTGTAGTGAAAATTGTCTTACTAAATTAGGCAACAATATCGTATATATCAAAAAATTCAAATGCACTAATATATCTTTTAAATATGCTGGAAATACAAGATTAGTTCCAAAAAACTTATGTAGTAAATCCAATAGTAGGTTCCCGAAAAACAAATATAATATAATGTGTGATACGATAGTTAATGGGACAATACTTAGAAACATTATTTTCTTTAGTCGATTAGAGATGTCTAACTTCAAACGGCCGGCTTTCACCTCCTTATCCATATCTTTATACATCACACCTAAACGCAATAGTCCACCCAATACAACATCTGCAGTCGTTAATAATCTCTTAAGAGTCCATTTTTCGCCATTCGTTACCGATCGCTCCTCCACATCATGCAAAGTACCTGAGTATTTATGATGATGTAAATGTAGTGTACGTCTAATCCAAGGATTCACCGTCAATGGTCTAAGTAACCAAACACTTAACAACATAAAGTGATGCATTACCCGATTGCTTTTGAAGTATAACCAATGAATTAAATCGTGTTCTAATTCATGTAATACGCCCATAAAAAAAGCATTAACAACAATCATTAACCAAGTGTTAATATATCCTTTATACCAACAATACGATACCACAGCAATAATGCAGATGGAAAGCAAAAAAATTATTAGTCCTAAAGTATTTTGATAATTAAATATGGGATAAGATCGTTTTAATTGCTTGTAAACTTGATTTATCTCTTTACGAATATTACTTGTCCTCTCTTGATGCGTCAACTCAGATCTCCTTGTTTTTATCAAAAATCACAATAATACTCTTCAAAAACAAGTTTATATAGAATCTTTAACATATCCATCATCCTAGCAATCATCCTACAACTCATTTACAAGCGATCATCATTATCCTAAATTGGAGGCTTCTCAATAATCTATAATACGCCACTATAGCATTGCCTATCCAGAAAATTCAAGTTTAATACTCTTCGTAAAACATTTATCAATATCTACTTCAGGAAACCAATAATAGAAAGTTTCTAATAATTAAAAGATAATTTTTACACTAAAAGAAAATTAAACAAACTATATTTATCTAATATATATGAACCATATTTTTAACAAACTTTTCAATCCTTTATAAACATGAAAAATTTACTTACTATAGCCTTGATAATAGCTACTGCATCAGCTCAAGCACAATTCAAAACAACCCGTAAAGTATCTGCTCATTCAAGTATTGTAGCTGCTACAGGTATAGTCGTTGAATATATTAACTCTAATAAGAATGAATTAATTATTGAAACTGAGAAAAAAGAATTTATAGAATTAATAAGTACAGACGTAAAAAATGGACAGCTAGAAATCCGATACAAGCCAAATTCAAAAATAAATTCAAAGAAAGCAAGCACAGTCAAAGTATATAGCAATTCTGTCTTACAAGAAGCCAAAGCAAGCTCAAGCGCCACTTTAATTTTAAAAGACCCTATCAATACCAGAAGTATAAAACTTGACGCACACGCTTCTGGAAGTTTAACCACAAACGAAATAAAAGCAAGTATAGTTAAAATTGCTTGTAGCTCCTCCGCAAAAATGAATACCACAGTTGACGCTAATCAACTAACTATTAACGTATCTAGCTCTTCTAAAGTGACTGGCGCGGGCAAGGCTGAGAATGTAAATGTTAACATGAGCTCTTCTTCAACGACTAATCTCGAAAATCTTAATATTGACAATTTAACAATTAACGGAAGTTCTTCCTCAAAACTATTTTTCTATACAGCTAATACTTTAAGTAGTGCATTATCATCTTCCGCTCAGGTCTATTATACAAAAGCTCCAAATAAAATAACTAAAAACATAATGTCGTCTAGTGGTCGATTAAGTCAAAAATAAAATTATTTATATAATATAATTTATTAATCGCATTTCATTTTTACAGAAAATTTTTATAGCTTTGCAGCTCCGTAAGTACGGAATAGTTTAAATTAACATAATTATTTAAAAAATGCAACAGTACGAATCTGTAATCATTCTTACCCCGTTGCTTTCAGAAGATGCTGCGAAAGAAGCTATTGCT
>CANRHE010000059.1 GCA_947630335.1 uncultured Sphingobacterium sp. | reverse complement strand
CGAATCGGGATAGGTAAAAATTTAGCGTATTTATCAAGTATTTCTTGAATTCTACTTTTTGTTAAAAACTCTGCTGACTCTTCATTAATATGTAGAATAACATCGGTACCACGTGAGGTACGTTGACCGTCAGATATTTCGTAAGAAGTACTTCCATCACATACCCAGTGCGCAGGAGTCGCACCGTCCTGGTACGATAGTGAATCGATCTCGACACTATCAGCAACCATGAAGGCGGAGTAAAAACCTAATCCAAATCGACCAATGATTTCGTTTGCATCATTTGCCTCTTTGAATTTTTCCATAAACTCTGTTGCTCCAGAAAAAGCAACTTGATTAATATATTTCTTTATTTCGTCTACAGTCATACCAATACCGTTATCCGATATTGTAATAGTTTTGGCCTCTTCATCAAGCTTCACATCCACAATTAAATCATCTACACTACCATTGTATTGACCTAATGATGCTAATCTTTTGATTTTTTGAGAGGCATCAACTGCATTTGACACTAATTCACGTAAGAAGATCTCGTTGTCCGAGTAAAGGAATTTTTTGATAACTGGAAAAATATTCTCGGTATGAATCGAGATAGTACCTTTTTCTGTGCTCATATATTTTAATTTACTATTTATTAATTTGATTTTGCTACCTAAGTATATCAAGCATTGTTCCAAAGGTAGTACAGAGACATTTTGTCATCTTAAATAGTAAAAATGACAAAAAGAATCTATTATGAGGACGAAATAATAATTTCGACCTATTAAAATGACATACCAATACGTATATACGGCAAGGTAGCCTCTTTGCTACGTCCTACTACAGCTTGAATAACAAATAAATCTGCCGGCATTATAAATAGTCCCCCACCGACAGAATTATGCCATACGTTAGATTTTTCATGAGTCATCCAAACACGGCCTACATCATAAAATCCTATTAAGCCTACACTTGCTGGTAATAAATAAGAAAAAGATTCAAAAACCTTAATGCGTACGTCTAGATTATTGTACACTCCTGTTTTCCCAGTGAAGCGTCTAGAGTTAAAACCACGTAGACTATTCTCCCCTCCTAATTGAACATTTTGATAGAAGTATGGATCCCCCCATACCGCATCAACACCGACACGCTCTGCAATGGTCAATCTATTATTCAAGAAACTCTTATAAATATTGAAACTATTGCTACTTTTTAAGTTATTACGGTTGCTTTTCCCTAGTTCATGTTTCCAGGCTAATTCCGTTTGAAATAATACTCCTGACTGTGGCAAGTCCTTCCGATTACGGCTGTCAAAAAGAATACCTATGGTAGCACCAGTGAAAAACTTAGTGCCATATATAAATTCATCTGGATTGGATTGATGAAAGCTATTAAAGAACTTATTTACATTATTTTTTTCAGCACTACTATAGAATTGGGTAGATGAGCCATAATAGTAACTTAAATAAGAATTTATATTTTTTCGCAAATAAAAATTAGCTACAGCCATATCATATCGATTACGATAATAATGAATACCGTATTCGCCATCCTCATCTTCTTCCTTTTTCAAAAATTTGGTCTCATTACCGAATCCAAAAAAATTATTTTGATTATTAGGCCCTAATACATCTATATCAATCAACAAATCATTTTCTTTCCATAGTTGTTTATATTGACCTTTATAATCAAACATAAAAGATTTACGACCGGTAACATAACTTGCCATTAAAGAATGACTATAAGCGAAGGGCTTTTTACGAAATCCTTGATTCTGAATTAAATATCCAAGTCCCAAGGTAAGGCCTTTGTCTGTTCCATAATTAAAATCAAAAATTACACCTTTTCGATTGTATACAAAGGCATCATAATCATAGTTATTAACATTTGTATCGTTACTTAGACGATACCTCACACCTTTTCCTAATTCTATATTATTACTGTCAGGGCTTTTCTGATCGTATACATAGAGTTTATTTTGTCTTCTGAAATCAGTAGAGGCAATATACGTGTCATAGTCCTTTCCACCAATAAGTCTTACTTTGATGGGTGATAATCCATCTCCACTCAATATATAATCATCCTCTCCGGCAATACCATAAACACGAATCTCATCCGTTTCGGTTGGTTCAAATTTTCTCTTGTACAATCTTCTTCCTACAGTACCATCTTTCTTCTTATTATGAACATCAACTGTAATAGTATTATCGTTATTATATCGAAAAGAAATGAATTCACGTTTTGCAGATAAGGGTATATCTACTTTTTTAGCAAGAAATTTATAATAAGATTCAGCTGAGATTGCTAAACTATCCCTTCTAACTTTTATATTACGTTCTAACTCTTCTGCAGTTAATCGAACGATAGTGTCAGGCATCTGGAGCATGGCTTTCCTAACTACAGTATCAGTTACGGATTTTTGAAACTGTGATGTGATCTCTAACCAATCCTTTTTATCCAAGCTATTCAGAAAAAAACGATCAAAATGTCTAGCATTAAAATTCCAATGATCGATATTTCTTATCTTGGGTCCAAATGGTTGTAAATTAGCCTTGAGCCATTGATAAGATAATAAAATAGGGAATATGCCAGAGGTTTTATAATATACTTTATCCCTATCTCTAGGAATTGGCTCATACCATGTCTTACCATCATTTTTGATAGGTTGCCAACGCCAGTTATCTTCGTGTCTATCCCAATCTCCTAAAACGATATCTAACAAGCGGGCTCTAAGAGTCATTTCTTGATCTATCTCTTTATCATTATCCTCTAACTTTTTACGGATTACTTTAGCCGTATTATCCGAATCAACATCTTCATTAGGCATGCGAGGTTCTAACATATAGGCCCTATTTTTAAACACATCTCTAAACTCGCCAAATACAGGGTCATCTCCCACAAACACTAAAATAGGAGAAACATGATTAATTGCTAAAGCCTCGTTAAATGTTGGCACTGTCAATGCTCCAAAAGGATGTGCTATAGAAATCTGATCCTTAACGACGTCTTTGGCAATGGTATTTCGTAGATTTTTGGGTAAGCTCCGTTCTGGGTATTTTTGGATAGATCGTAACACCCACTCCCGCCCCTGGGCATCCTCTAGGCGTAAGGATTGGGTTTGCATGCCTCCGCCAAGTTTAATCACCTTAAAACCACCATAAGCAGTGCTCAGATCTAAAACTGGCATTTTAACTGGTGTATTATATAGTTTTCGATAACTATCTCCAAAGAAAAAACGATGCGTCAAACTTACCTTATCATACATAGGCTCTATTCGAGCAACTATACTATCAGAGATGTTTTGCCCATAAGCATCATTTATCATTAAAAATAGTAAAAAAACATATCGTATGCTAATCTTCATTATTTATAATTCTTATACATTGTTACAATATAACACTCACCCGGAAAGCCTTAAGTTGTTCAATACCTTGGAGTTCTTCTATCTCTACATGTTCAATTTCTGAATGAATTAAATGCTCTTTTGCAATACTTTCTAGCGATTCTCTAAGCTCCAACTCAACGCGAGGTGATGAGTAGACAATAGCAATTTTATTAGGTTGTACCAAACGTTCTTTAGTCCCTACTAATCGCGCTTTATCTATTCTCTTTTTAATCACTTCGTAACGAATATTATATCCACCGTCAACATCAAATCGGCGTTCGTCTAATCTAAATACAATATCTAAAGGATTAGGGTGAACAAATATTAACTGCGTGGTAACTAAAGAAATAGGCAGTTGATCCAAAGCTTCAAAAGTTTTTCTTGCTATAGATACCATGGATATAATTTGCTCTTTGCGAATATTTTTCAATATTTTAGGATCAAATACTTTTGTGGGGGTTATAGATTGTCCTATATACATATCGTACTCAATACCATCTGTTCTAAATTTTTCAAAATAGGATGGAAAATAGCCTTGAACAAGTTGATTGAACTTATCTAATTCGGTACTAATTAAATTATTCAAAATAGTCAACGTCTGCTCAAACTTTTCAGAGGCACCATTAACTATCCCAAATGCGCCTTGATTCTCTTCTTCATAGTCATGCTTATATTTGCGCAATAAAGGATCCTTATAATCTAGTATGGTCAAAAAATGAGCAACTTCTTCTTGAAAAAAAGATAGTATGTCTAATAAAAAATGATCTAATCTCCCTTCATCCATCCAACTCTTCACCAGTGAAAACCGGTTAATGAATCGTTGCTCTTCTTCTGTAGCACCAATACTATCTAATTGATCAACAATCAACTGGATAATACTTAGACGTTGATAACTATCTTTCCTGAACGAAATATTCCTAAGCTTAGTAGAATTGCGAATATCCACTGCTGCGTACAAAGGGTATACTTTTTCAAACTTAATCTCACCCAATACAGCCGTTTCTTTGGGCTGTTGAGATATTAGAGAAAGATAATGAGCAGCCTCTTGATTAAATTTCCATTGAACAGATTCTTGTAAGGAGGTATATTTATCAAGTATAACTTTATCCATAGAGCTTTTAAAAGTAGAAATCAAGTCCATGGCCAAGTTAGTGATTAAGGGTAAATAGGCCATCACATTCACTAAATCCTTCTTATCTATACCTTTAGGATGGGTACTAAATAATTCTAAAAAACCTACAAGTTTATTTTTGTTCTTAAGCGGAAAACATACATAAGATTCTAAACCAAGCGATTTTAAATAGTTTACAAAAAGTTGATCCTTGCTATCAAATCTTTGTTCGATACCATAACTAATATTGTAAGGTGCAGCTAGATAATCATATATCTCATTATTATTACACAAGTCAATAGTACGATTAAGAAGATTACCAAAGAACAAGCTTTCTTGAGATAATGGGGATGTTAGAATAGGAATACCATTTAATTCTAATAATGGAAAAAAAGAACACTGCATTTCTGGACAGTTCATCAATGATTTCATGACATCCTTTAATTCACTCCATATTTTATTACGATTGAATGAACTTATATCTGTCAATACATCCAAATTTGGTAATTTGGATATAATATTTTGGATCATCACACCAGCTTGCTCATTGGTCTTATCAATATATTTAAATATAGTGAACCCTTCAAATCGAAAGTTTTGGATATCAATAGAAGATAATATAGGTAATATCTCATCAAATGATTGCACGTCACGTTCGTGTAAACACGAGAAGTCTATATGCGGTAATTCATCTAATGCACAACTTACGTGAACAAAAGAAAAATCGACTTTTAGTTGGTAATAACGCGCGACATCATCTTGTATAATCCTATAAAGCTGTTTGAATGAAAAGGTTGGTAATTTGTAACATCGCTCTAAAATCAAAAGATAAAGTGCTTTATTAGGGAAAATAAATTCGCTGTAAAAGGGAGATTGTTGCTGATCTGGAACAAATTCTTTGTCATGTTCTAATAATTTAAAAAACTCCTTTTGACCGTACAATACTTCGTCACCCAAAGCTGTACCCAATGCCCAGTACATGCTTTCACCAGTAAGTATATTGCTTGTCAAATAGTAGATATGACTAAAAATCTCTTCGTAGGCAGTCAAATTATTCCTACTCAGAGCTCCATGTTCACTTTCAATTGCCTGAATACGTTGTAAGATAAATCTGGGGAACAGTTGTTGATTAGATTCCATACCCTTTATCTTATCATCCAAGTATGAAACTAAAGAACTAAAAGTCAATATTTCACAAAAATCATCCAATTGGACATTGTAACGGTCAACTGCCTTGGTTTTTAAAATCATATTTTCTTTTTAATTATTGTTTCAAAAGATTTATGGACTTGATCACTTTCAAAAATATAATATGACAACAGAATATCTCCGTTATCATAGTAATCTATTACACTAAAGCCTTGTTGTTGATATTTAAATTTCAAGTTTTTATTATCATTTATAAAAGATGTTTTAGACCCCGAGCCACTCACTATTTGAGTTATTGATTGATCTTCTATAAATTGTAAACCATGGTCATGACCTGCAGCAAATAGTGTATTCTGATGGTCACCTCTAGCTTGCAGTACATCATTCACTAAACGCTGGTATGGCTTGCTCGGTAGATCCTCCGCAGATTTAAAAAATACGCCCCGCCAAAGCGGATACAAAGATCCAACAATAGGTAAAGGGATATATAAATCTTTATTGATACGGGTCAATGGAAAAAGATGCTGCTTCCAACCAAAGATAAGACTATGTTCACCATACGTAGCCATTGGATGATGAGAAAGCACAAGTATTACATTGTCACTATTTTTATTAAATAAAGCCGTCAATTCTTGATTAAATATTTTTCGCTTTTCCATTAAATCTTCCGATGGTGAATGGTAAGGATATAACCAATATTCTGAATCATATACAATAATATTAAACCCCTCAGCAATTGGAATATTAATTGGACCAGGATTGCCTGCATTAGGTATTAATCGTAAATTGGAATCTTGTTGAAATTTTAGAAAATCTTCTTCTGCTTTTAGCTTTTCCAGTCCACCTTTACGAGAAACATTCCAATCATGATTACCTGCTAGGAAGTAAACAGGTACATTCTGCTTGCGGAAAGGAACATATTGAGACTCTAAACTCAATCGCCCGTTTTCTTGTTCTTTACCCTCCAACCCCATTCCTGATGGATAAATATTATCCCCTAGATAAAATACAAGTGTACTGTCTTTAATGACCAAAGATGCCGCTTCTGTAATTAAAGATGACTGTTGTTTATTTATTTCACCTGCATCACCAATCAACAGAATCCTTTTGACAAACTCTTGTGAGTAGCTAAAGAATTGTAATGCGCATAAAAAAGTTAACGTTAAAATATACCGCATGCTTAATTATTTAATTTTATATAACTTGGCAGAATCTGTATCGCCGATTTCACTACTAATATAGAGATTACCCTTGCTATCAAAAGCTATGCCTTCGGGTTGTTCGTAATCTTTTCTAGAGAAAGGGATTATCGCCTTGGTAGTAAAATCGGAATTAGTTATTACCAAAACTTTATCTATGGATGACAAAATATACCAATCACCTGTTAAAGGATTCTTGGATATTGCAGAAGGTTTGAATGATGTAATAGGTTTTGAAGTATACTTTGATAAATC
This sequence comes from uncultured Sphingobacterium sp., assembly GCA_947630335.1. Taxonomy (GTDB): domain Bacteria; phylum Bacteroidota; class Bacteroidia; order Sphingobacteriales; family Sphingobacteriaceae; genus Sphingobacterium. The sequence goes on along the minus strand of CANRHE010000059.1, from coordinate 6,333 downwards.
ATTCCAATCAATAACAAATGATTTATCCATACTAATTTGGCCACTATCAGAATAGTTCAATAAATACCCTGTACTATGATGATTTTTTTTATCTGTTTTGCAATCTTTACATAAAATAACAAGTTGCCTATTTGCAGTATCAATACCTAAAGATTCGTATTCATTCTTGCCAATGATTTCTTTAAATACCTTGATTTCTTGCTTTAAATGGCTCTTTACAGGTACACTGTAGATGGCTCCATTACTTTTCAATACATAAAAATGATAACCATCTGTAGTAATCCCTTCAAAATCACCTTTTTTAGCAAATGGAATAGAATCTACAATTACTTTCTTGTCCAAAGCGTATGCATAAATAACCCCAAGCTCATCTTGTACACCATATACGATGTTGTCATCAGCTGGAAGGAATACATGTCCTGATATCTCATCGAATTGAGCGGGCAAAGAAAACACATCTCTGCTTAAAAGATCAACAAATACGGAATCTTGAGTTATATTTATATTCGTTTCTGTATGTGCAGTATTAGACTGACATGAAACAAAAAGAAAAAGACCAAAAGAAACTTTAATAACACTGATGATTCCCATAGTAAATAATTAAAAATTATACGTATAAAATAGAGATTACAAAGGCAATGACAGAGATAATCAGACCAAACATAAAAGTCCCATAAGCATATCGCAGTAATAGATACTTACGCCCTAAGACTACGCCTTGAGAGTATACATCTTTGGTCAACATGCCATATAAAAAATCATTGTCATCCATAACTTTAAACATACTGTCTTTGTATGTTTCTAAAGGCATCTTATAAAAATTTCCAAAGAATAACAGATTCACAGACTTACTATCTACTTCCTCCTGTGTAAAATATCCCCTAGGTATTTTGGGAATAGTGGCTAATATTGCTAAAACCATAACCACTACAATAACGGTCATAAGTATAATGGTAGGTATGATTAAATGAGTATTCTTATCTAATGTTTTTAATAAAACGGTGACAATAAGTGATAAAATAATTGAATTAACAGTCAATAGAAGGTTAGCTTTGTTATCAGCCATATCGCTTAAGCGCTGGCTATTGGTGGAAGTCACCCTAAACATAGTTTCAATTCCTCGTTCAGGTTTGTTAGAATTATTCTTTTTCTTGCTTGATGACTTTTCTTTTTTCTTATGTAAAAGTAACTCTAAATTAGTCATTTTACCAGAGTTCAATTTTTCTTGGGCATAAGAGGTATGGTATGTATGATTAGCAAATAAAGCAATTGTTGATGACCTCCATTTATCTTTGTCCAATTGCTTCTCTCCTACTTTTTCAAATTCTTCAAACATCAACTTATTTCTCTCTATAAAATTCGGACTTCCCAAATGGTAAAAATCGGCATCACATATTATTTGCTCAAGAAGATTTTGAGGCTTTTGAGGCATTTTAGTAGCAAGAATACATTTTTCGACTTGTAAAATGAGATCTTCTGATACATTTTGATTTTCTAAAAAATTACGCGCCACACGCGCACTTCTTTCTTCATGATTATCAGCACCGCCATCAGCATATCCTAAATCATGAAACCATGCAGCTGCAACTAATATAAATACTTCTGATTCCTGCAGTTTGTAATATTCTGCCATTTCTTTCACAGCAGATACAACCATTTCTGTGTGTATTTCATTATGATAACAATAGGACTTACATATTCCGCTAGAGAAAAATGCACGTACCATTTCCTCAACACTGTTTACCACAACTATATAATTCATATCTTTTGATTCCATATATACTTCTTATAACAAATTTAAACTTAAAAGGGTTATATTTTAAGTGTAATTAATTTATAAAACAATTACAAATGTAAAAAGCTCGATAAGTATACTTATCGAGCTTTTTACATTTGTAACTTCACCAGAAATTTAAAAGCTAATATTAGAAAAGATTATTTTTAATTTTCTTTACTGAAAATGATAATACAATTTGAACAATACCCAATGAAATCAATCCACATCCAATATATATTGAAAATGCAATCGATGTAATTAAAGGATTCCAAAGTAATAAATTAGAAAATATCACACCTACAATACCGAAAAACATAACCCATCCCCAATTACTTGAATTCATTCGTTTCAAATCTAAGGAAGAACTTATATACATCATTGATCTAAAAAGAAGCCAAAAACCGATGTAAAATGCTAATACCATTACAGATTCACTAGGATTCATAATCAATTGTAAACCTAATATAAATGTCAAAATACCTAAAGCTAAATACCATCCCCAGCTGCTTAAATGATCTCTATTGGCAATTGAATAAATAGCCTCTAGCAAACCTGCAATCATAAAAGCCCAGCTAAAAAATACGGATAGGACAAGGAAAGTTTGAACAGGGGTAGCAAAGACAACGATACCTAAAGCAATAGAGATAAGACCAAAAATCAAAAGCAAATACCAATGCTTCACTTTACTTTCTATAGAATTAACCATAATAATTGAGTTTTAATAATGTTTTTTTGATTTGAAAATATAAACTTTTTTAGTATTTAAAATTGAGATAACAATTATAGAAATCATCACAATACCATAATGTATAAAGTGAAAATCGCGGGATTTGTTTTCAAAAAAATCAAAAATTAGAGGGATTCAATAATTAATATTATCATAAAACAGTAAAGGCCTCTTTTAGAGGCCTTTTTCCAAAAAAATTTATTGTAGTAAAGTAAAATTAGTATCTCACTAAAGAAGAAACTATATTACTAAACCTATGTAATCGCCCTTCACCATTAAGAAAATCCAAACTTATAATAAAAGAATAACCTGCTACAACGCCGCCTAATTTTTCAATTAATTTAGAGGCTGCAACTACTGTTCCTCCTGTGGCTAACAAATCATCGTGAATTAAAACTCTCTTACCGCTCTCAAAGGCATCTTCATGCATCTCAATTGTTGCTTGCCCATATTCTAGCTTATAAGATTCGGAAATCGTTTTATAAGGTAACTTACCTTGTTTTCGGATAGGAACAAAAGGAATATTCATATGGTTCGCTAACATCAATCCAAATAAGAATCCTCGGCTTTCGATTCCAGCAATAATATCAATTTCTACTCCTCGTAGAGACTCCACAATCGCCTCTACAATCGCAGTGCACAGAGCAGGTTCCTTTAATATGGGGGTAATATCTTTAAAAACTATCCCTGGTTGCGGAAAATCAGGAATATCGCGAATAACATCTCTAAGCTTATCTTGTAACATCAATTTTAATATTCTAAATATTTTTCAATTATACGCAAAAAATCACTGTCTAAAGATTGGATCTGCAATAAACTTGATAAATCAGTAAAATAACCATGTTGGAAACGATAATTTATAATGGTTTGTGCTTGCTTCCTGCTGATGTAGGGGTGTTTCGATAATTCATCTACTGTGCTAGTATTTATGTTTAACCTTCTAATAAGAGTCGAATTATCTAACTTTAAGAACGGTCGAATATTTTCAATTGTTTCGGATGGTATACCATATACTTCAGCAATTTGACTTATATCGGTAAAACCTCCCAATGCGTTTCTATATTTTACTATTCTATTGGCAAAGACCGGTCCAATACCACGTAGCATCTTCCAATCAGAAGTATCGGCTGAATTAATATTAACAGTAATTATTTTTTTATACGCACTTTTATCAAACTCATTATTCGTTGAGACTACTTGGCTTCTTACTTTAGGTTTATTTATTATTTCCTTAATTCGAATATAAGGTGCTATACGTGTATAATCATCATCAGAGATTACATAGATTTTGGCAACATCTTCCTTTTTATAAAAGCGTCCTCCTTTTGCTTCATAATTCTTTATCACTCGTATCTGTTTATCACTAAAGCCAAGTCTACTCCATGAAGATTCTGACATTCCATTAGGGTCAAAATAAAAATAGTCTATCTTTTTTGTTTTATTAGTTTTTAAGTTCTTAAATTCGATTGCATCCTTTGGAAGGAAATAGGAAGGAGCATTATTTAATGTATCGACTTTCTCATCTTCAAAATAAACTAGCTGATAAGAAATGGCCTCATTATCTTTCATCTTTCTTATTATATAGGGAATAAACATAATGAATAGTATAATAGTCGTCAGAATTGTAAATCCATACCGTTCAAGTCTACTAAAACCAAAATACCTAAAGAAGTGCTTCATTATGGTAGCTATAAGATTAATAATTTAATTGGCAAAACCGCACGAAGCAGTAAATGTTTAGTTAAATTTGCAAAGAATAAATAAGATTAAAAAATGTACTTAATCAGATCCCCATTTTACTTACGATGGTTGTATCCTGAGGTCACCTGGAATAAATCAAGAAAGGAAAAAAACATCTATCTAACTTTTGATGATGGACCAATTCCTGAAATTACGCCATGGATACTCGATACTCTTTTAAAGTATGATGTAAAAGCTACTTTTTTTTGTGTAGGTGAAAATATTAAAAAGAATCCCTTAATATTTCAACGGATCATAAATGAAGGGCATCAGATAGGTAATCATACTTATAACCACCTTAAAGGTTGGGATTATGAGGATAAGGATTATTTAGATAATGTTTACTTATGCCAAAAGCTAACCAAAACAAGATTATTTAGACCACCTTATGCACGTGCTAAAAAATCTCAATTAAGAATACTGAAAGATGATTTTGAAATTATTTATTGGGACGTACTTTCTGGGGATTTTGATCTTCAATTAAGTCCACAAAAATGCTTATCTAATGTTTTATCTAATACAAGAAATGGCTCTATTATTGTATTTCACGACAACATTAAAGCCATTCCAAGAGTAGAATATGTACTACCTAAAATATTAGAACATTATAAAGATTTAGGATTTCACTTTAAAACACTCTGATTATCTACTGTAATATCTTCTTCATCAATAATAACACTATATATCTTAGCAGAACTAACGCTAAAGTAACCTAAGGCACCATTAGAAATATTGGATTTTGGATTTGCTGGTGCAGCACTGCCTGGATTTATACTTTGCAATTCATTCCAAAAGGTGTATACATCCTGTGCAATACACTCTCTTCTTATGCTCACCGAATCACCCAAAACAAATTTAAGATCTTTGTCTCTCTCTGTTATTTCGTGCTTTACGGTAAGACCATTATTAAATTTATCGGAATAAACATTAGCAAACTTGAAAGGGCCATTATTCACGGAGAAACTATATTTATAATAATTTGCTTCATTAGGAGGATCTTGAAATTGAAAAGTCACCACATAATAAAATTCTTTAAAAAACTCTTCTTGCATGAGACCAATAGAATCTACTTCTACGTAAGGTACACGCACAGTTGAAGAATTAAATTCTTGTTCACCTATTTTTACCGCAAGAGAGTAGGTGCCATTTTGTGAAGGTCGAAAATTATCATGAATATATGAACCATTCCCATTTGATTTAAAAATTCGCTCATTACCAAATACATCTGTTACCACTACTATGGCATCATCTACAGGTTTGTACGGTTGCGCAGAATTAAACGGAACTGTTTGACTTACCTTAATAACTTGTTTATTACTAACATCATTCAAATCTGCTTCAATCACGTAATGAGGATTAGAAGTATTCAAATCTACATCAATAATTTTTTCACAAGATGTAAGCGTGCAAATACTAATTGCTATTAATATATAACTTAAGATTTTCATAATTAAAATTTAAAGTTCCAGGTAACAGATGGAATAGCCCCAAATAACGCAATTTGATATGCTTCTGAAATATTTGGATTATCCTTATTATCTCTGAAGTCTATGATATAAGCATTTTTTCTATTATAAACATTATACAGTCCAAAAGTCCAACTTGAATTAAAACGTTTATTATTACGTTTAGGTTCATAAGTTGCGGAAAGATCAAAACGATGATAGTCTGGCATTCGATATCCATTCCTTTCTGAGTAATAAAAAACTGTCTCATCGCCCAACTGATACTTACCACTAGGGAAAGTAACGGCGTTACCTGTATAATAAACAAAATTTGCTCCTAAAGTCCAACTAGGTGATAAGTTATACATCGCTACAATTGAAACATCATGAGTACGATCTTGTCTAGCATTAAACCATTCGTTATTATTGATTTGATCAAACTGTCTTTGGCTTTTACCTAAGGTATAACTAACCCATCCACTTAATCGTCCTTGTGTTTTTCGTAAAAACAGCTCTAAGCCGTATGATCTTCCTTTTCCATATAAAAGCTCACCTTCTAAATATTCGTTTGCTTGTAGGTCAGCACCATTTCTAAAGTCTATTTGATTTCCCATTTTCTTATAGAAAGATTCTACAGAAAACTC